>JAIXRH010000079.1 GCA_027485285.1 Comamonadaceae bacterium
CGCTGCCGTGTCGATCACCGCATGCGGGGCGATAGGCACACCGCACTTTACAAAGTGGGCTTTCTCTCGCGCACGGTCTTGCGCCACAGCCACGGCAGAGGCGGCAGGCGACACGGGCCGCGTGGCGGCGAGTTGCGCCAACGCATCGGCGGGCACGTTCTCAAATTCGGTGGTCACCGCTTGGCACACGGCGGCGAGTTGCCTCAAGCCTGCGGGGTCTAAGTAGTCGGTCTGGATGTGGTGGTGGCTCACCAAGCCTGCGGGGCTTTGTGCATCGGGGTCAAGCACCGCCGTGTGGTAACCCATGCGTTGCGCGGTGTGCGCCCACATGCGACCCAGCTGCCCGCCGCCCAACACGCCCAAGGTTGAACCGGGGAGCAAAGGCTTAAGGGCTTGGCCGATCATTTGGCTCATAAGGGTGGCAGCGCCATGTTGCGTGCCACTTCGGTTTGCGCCATGCGGAAGGCTTGCAGCTTGTCAGCCAAGACCGCATCGGTGGACGCGAGCAAGGCCACAGCAAACAAAGCCGCATTGGCCGCCCCCGCGTTGCCAATGGCGAAGGTGGCCACTGGAATGCCTTTGGGCATTTGCACAATGCTGTGCAAAGAGTCCACACCCTGCAAATGTTTGCTGGCCACAGGCACGCCGAGCACGGGCACGATGGTTTTGGCGGCAACCATGCCAGGCAAGTGGGCTGCACCACCCGCACCTGCGATGATGGCGCGCAAGCCACGGCCTTGCGCGCTTTCAGCGTAGGCAAACATGTCGTCAGGCATGCGGTGCGCTGAAACCACGCGGGTTTCAAAAGTGATGCCAAATTCTTGGAGAATCTGGGCTGCATGTTGCATGGTGTCCCAATCGGAATTGGAACCCATGACGACACCGACTTGGCACTGAGTCATGATGAAGGCTGTGTGTGAACAAAAACGAATTTTAAGACGGGACCCCCATGATGGATGTGACGATGGAAAATTTCGAGGCCGATGTGATTGGCGCCTCACAAACCACCCCTGTGTTGGTGGACTTTTGGGCCGACTGGTGCGCGCCCTGTAAATCGCTCGGGCCGGTGCTGGAAAAATTAGAGGCCGACTATGCGGGCCGCTTCAAATTGGTCAAGATCAACGCCGACACCCAGCAACAACTGGCCGGCGCGTTTGGCGTCAAAAGCCTGCCCACCTGCATCTTGCTCATGGGCGGTCGCCCTGTGGATGGGTTCATGGGCGCATTGCCCGAAGGTAAAGTGCGCGAATTTCTAGACAAGCATCTGCCCTCTGACAACGAATTGGCTGCACAAGCCGATGCCCAAGAGGCCGAGCAGCTCATCAACGCGGGCGATGCAGGCGCCGCCATCGCCAAGCTGCAAGAAGCGTTGAGCCTCAACACCGCTGACGACGAAACCCGCTACAACTTGGTCAAGTTACTCATTTCGGTGGGCGAGCTAGAAGAAGCGCAAGCGGCATTGGCACCTAAGCTGATCGAAATTCCACTGCAACTGCGCTTTGACGCCTTGAACTACTGGCTGCAAGCCTTGGTGTTTGTATCGACCGACGAGCGTGCCGCGTGGACGTTCGAGCAGTTCGAAGCCGCCATCGCCCAAAACAAACGCGACTTTGACACCCGCTTGGCCAAAGCCCGCGTGTTGATTGCCGCTGAACTGTTTGAAACCGCGATGGACGAGCTGCTAGAAATCATCATGCGCGACAAAACCTGGAACAACGATGTGGCGCGCAAAACCTATGTGTCCATCTTGGAGCTGATGACACCCCCCAAGTCCAAAACGGACGATGCCGCCTTCGGCAAATCCGCAGGCGGCATCGAGTTAACGGGCAAAGCCGCGGTGCAAGAAGACCCCGTGTTGGAGCTGATCTCTCGCTACCGCCGCAAGCTCAGCATGGCGCTGAACTGATCGCGGCCAAGACCTCAGCCCTGCAACCGATCCCAAGCCTCTTGGTACTTGGCCGCAGTTTGGGCAATCACCTCTTGCGGCAAATGCGGTGCAGGGGGTGATTTGCTCCAAGGTTTGCCTTGCACTTGGGCTGTCTCCAGCCAATCGCGCAAGAACTGCTTGTCGTAGCTCGGTGGGTTCACACCGTCTTTGAAGCTCTGCGCATAGCTGTCAGCAGGCCAGTAGCGTGAGGAGTCAGGGGTGAGTACCTCGTCCATCAACACCAGGTCGTTGTTGGCATCCAAACCAAACTCAAACTTGGTGTCGGCAATGATGATGCCTTTGGCGGCTGCCACGTCACGCGCCGTTTCGTAGAGCGCAATGCTGACGGTTTTGATTTTCTCGGCCAAGCCGCCGCCAATCATCTCCACCACTTGTTCATACGTGATGTTCTCGTCGTGGTCCCCCACTGCTGCTTTGGCGGCTGGCGTGAAGATGGGCTCTGGCAACTTGCTGGCGTTCTTCAAACCTTTGGGCAGCTTGACGCCGCACACCGCTTGATTCTCTTGGTATTCCTGCCAGCCACTGCCCGCCAAGTAGCCACGCACCACCGCTTCCACGGGGATAGGCGTCAAGCGCTTGACCAACATCGAGCGGCCCGTGACTTGTGCCACTTCGTCCGCGCTCACCACACGCTCAGGCGCTTCGCCGGTGAGGTGGTTGGGGCAAATGTGGCCGAGTTTGCCGAACCAAAACAAAGCCATTTGCGTGAGCAATTCGCCCTTGCCAGGAATGGCCTCGCCCATGATGACGTCAAACGCGCTGATGCGGTCTGAGGCCACCATCAAGATGCGGTCATCACCCACGGCGTAGTTGTCGCGCACTTTGCCACGAGCGAGCAAAGGAAGAGAAGTCAGCGCAGAGGTGTGCAGAGCGGTCATGTATTACTTCACCAACTGCGCCAGCTCGCCCTTGGCGTACTTGGCCGCCATCACCTGCAAGCCATCGCCCTTGACCTTGCTGCCTTGGCCTTCGCAACCGAAATCCAAATAGCGTTGTTTGCAAATGTTCATGGCGGCTTCGCGGGCCGGCTTGAGCCACTCGCGGGCATCGAACTTGTCTGGGTTCTCGTGCAAGAACTTGCGCACAGCGGCAGTCATGGCCAAGCGGATGTCGGTGTCGATGTTGATCTTGCGCACGCCGTGCTTGATGGCTTCTTGAATTTCAGACACGGGCACGCCAAACGTCGTTTTCATCTGGCCGCCGTATTGGTTGATGATGGCCAACAGGTCTTGCGGCACGCTGCTAGAGCCGTGCATGACCAAGTGGGTGTTTGGGATGCGGGCATGAATTTCTTTGACGCGGCTGATGGCCAAGATGTCGCCCGTGGGCTCGCGGGTGAACTTGTACGCGCCGTGGCTGGTCCCGATGGCGATGGCCAAGGCATCGAGCTGGGTGGCCTTCACAAACAAGGCGGCTTCTTCAGGGTCGGTCAACATTTGGCTGTGGTCAAGCTTGCCCACAGCGCCAATGCCGTCTTCTTCACCGGCTTCGCCTGTTTCCAAGTTGCCCAAGCAACCCAACTCGCCTTCCACCGACACGCCCACTTGGTGCGCCATGGCCACCACTTGTTGCGTGACTTGCACGTTGTATTCAAAGCTTGCGGGTGTTTTGCCGTCTTCCATCAACGAGCCGTCCATCATGACGGAACCAAAGCCGAGGTCAATCGCACCTTGGCAGATCTTGGGCGAGGTGCCGTGGTCTTGGTGCATCACCAACGGGATGTGCGGGTAGGCTTCGGTGGCGGCTTGAATCAAGTGCTTGATGAACGGCTCACCCGCATATTTACGGGCACCAGCGCTGGCTTGCAAGATGACGGGCGCGCCCACAGCATCGGCAGCGGCCATGACGGCCTGCACTTGTTCCAAATTGTTGACGTTGAAAGCGGGGATGCCGTAACCGTGCTCTGCCGCATGGTCCAAAAGTTCACGCATCGATACGAGTGCCATAGGGAATCCTCAAAAAATAAAACGGGTATGACTGCCACCCATTTTAAAGGCGGCAACACTGCACGCCGCTGACAGCCGCAAAAGCGGGTCAGCCATGCGTGCAGGCCAAAAAGAGATGGGTGAGGTTTAGCGGACTTCGCAAATGCGCATCATGTTGGTCCCGCCCGGTGTGCCCATGGGGTCGCCACAGGTGATGGCGTAGACATCGCCCGTGTTCACAATGCCGCGCAGTTTGAGGTGCGTTTCGGCTTGGGCCATCGCGGTTTCGCGGTCCGCGCTGGTGTCCATCAACAAGGCGCGCACGTTGCGAAACAAAGCCATGCGGCGTTGCGACGCCACTTTGGTGGTGACCGCATAAATGGGAATGTGAATGCGGTGGCGGCTCATCCACAACACCGTAGAGCCAGATTCCGTCAAGGCCACGATGGCCTTGGCCCCCAAATGGTAGGCCGTGAATAGCGCGCCCATGGCAATCGATTGGTCAATGCGGGTGAAGGTTTGGCCTTTGAAATCGGCGTCCAGCTCTACATCCTCGGCGGCTTCGGCGGCCTCGCAAATCTTGGCCATTTCTTCCACGGTTTGCAGTGGGTATTTGCCAGCTGCTGTCTCGGCGCTCAGCATGACGGCATCTGTGCCATCCAGCACAGCGTTGGCCACGTCACTGACCTCGGCGCGGGTGGGCACGGGGTTGGTGATCATGCTCTCCATCATTTGGGTGGCGGTGATCACCACCTTGTCGTGTTGACGCGCGAGTTTGATCATGCGTTTTTGCAATGCCGGCACAACGGCATTGCCCACTTCCACAGCCAAGTCGCCACGCGCCACCATGATGCCGTCGCTGGCACGCAAAATTTCGTCTAACAGCGGGATGGCTTCGGCGCGTTCGATCTTGGCAATCAGGCCAGGCTTGTGGTTGTAAGGCGCACCCGCCACATTGGCCAGTTGACGTGCCATTTCCATGTCGGTGGCGTTTTTGGGAAAGCTCACGGCGAGGTAGTCCGCTTGGAAGCTCATCGCGGTTTTGATGTCTTCCATGTCTTTGGCAGTCAAGGCAGGCGCAGTCAAGCCGCCGCCTTGCTTGTTGATGCCTTTGTTGTTTGACAACTCGCCGCCCACTTTGACCGTGGTGTGCACTTGCTCGCCGCGCACCACATCCACGGTCAACACTATCAAGCCATCGTTGAGCAGCAGCAAGTCTCCAGGCTTCACATCGCGCGGGAGTTCTTTGTAATCCAAGCCCACGCCTTGCAGGTCGCCCAGTTCGGTGCGCGAGGCGTCCAGCACAAACTTGGCGCCGTTCTCCAACATGACCTTGCCGTCGACAAACTTGCCCACGCGGATTTTCGGACCTTGGAGGTCAGCCATGATGGCCACTTCGCGGCCAGCACGCGCGGCGGCTTCACGCACCAAGAGGGCACGGTCAATGTGGTCTTGGGCTTTGCCGTGGCTGAAATTGAGACGAACCACGTTCACGCCAGCGCGGATCATGGCCTCAAGCAATGCAGGGTCGCTGGATGCTGGGCCTAAAGTAGCAACAATTTTGGTGGCGTGACGGGCCATGCGTGGGTCTCCTGTGGGTTTCTATTGACTTCATTCTGGCATGCTTAAAGCGTGTGTCTATGACGCTTTTGTCGCCTCAAGCCGAATGAATGTCATCTTTTAGCGTCGTTTTGCGCCTCAAAGCCTTGGTGGCCGAACGGGTAACCCCCCTGCTGGTGCTGAAACGGCGATAATGTGCGCATTGATAGATGTCCATAAATGGCATCTAAACCGCCCACCCAAGATTCGTCACCCATGACCACACACATTCAACCCATCCTTCCCGGCGAACCCTTGCCACACCGCAAAGTCATGCGTGAGTGGCTAATTCCTTTGGCAGAACGCACCACCGTGCTCGCCATTGTGATGCTGGTTGTTGACTACGTTCTATGGGCCGCCTTATTGGCCGGCACCGTGTACTTCGATGCTTGGTGGGCCAAGCTGTTGAGCGCTTGCGTTGCAGGCTTTGTCATTGGCCGCCTGTTCATCATCGGCCACGATGCTTGCCACCAAAGTCTCACACCACACCGCAACCTCAACAAATGGTTGGGCCGCATTGCCTTTTTGCCCTCCTTGACCGCCTACAGCCTGTGGGACATTGGCCACAACGTGGTGCACCACGGCTACACCAACCTCAAAAACTTCGACTTCGTTTGGGCGCCCTACACCCCCGAAGAATACGCAGCCTTGAGTGCGAGTGCCAAACTCAAAGACCGCGTGTACCGCAGCGGCTGGGCACCTGGCCTGTATTACATGATCGAAATTTGGTGGAACAAGATGGTGTTCCCCAACGAAAAGCACATGCCGACACGCCGCCCCATTTTCATCAAAGACTGCTTCCTCATCACCGCCTTTGCCGCGGCCTGGGTAGCGGCCATGGTGTGGGCTGCGATTGCGACTGAGCAAAACGTTGGCTACACCTTGTTGATGGGCGTGGGTGTGCCTTTCTTCTTCTGGGTGACCATGATTGGTTTCGTGGTGTATGTCCACCACACCCATGTGGACGTGTCTTGGCACGAAGAGCGCACCGGCTGGTCCAAAGCCTCGCCCTTTGTGTCCACCACTGTGCACTTGACCTTCCCGTTCAACATTGGCGCGCTGATGCACCACATCATGGAGCACACCGCGCACCACTTGGACATGAGCATTCCTCTGTACAAATTGAAGCAAGCGCAAAGCAAACTCGAAGAGTTGCTGCCTGAACGCATCATCGTTCAGCCCTTCTCCTGGCGCTGGTATGTGCAAACCGCACGCGACTGCAAGCTGTATGACTTCAAAACTGACAGCTGGACCACGTATGACGGCAAGGTCACCAGCCCTCGCGCCATGAAAGCCGCTTAATCACCTGTCGATTGTTACCAAGCCGTCGGAGGCCCCGCAAATTCACACGAATTTGCGGGGTTTTTTCTTGTACGCTTCTTTCCCATGAAATTCATTGTTTTGTTTTGGCTGGCCCTTGCATCTGCATCGTCTCACGCCATGTGGGTGACCGTCACACGCAACGAAGTGGCCACGGTGTACATCGACTCCAGCGCCATCACCAAGATGGGCTACAACCGCCGCGTGTGGGTGGTGTATGACCTGCAAAGTCCCGACAAAACAGGCCAACAGTCCGTCAAGTCCTACATCGACTACGACTGCACAGAGGGCAAATACAAAACCCTCAGCGCCACCAGCCACCCCAACAAAATGGGCAATGGCCCCGCCATCAAATCACTGCCCGTGCCCGAAGGCTGGCGGCCCGTCAGCCAAGACAGCATGAGCCGACAGTTGTTTTCGTTTGCTTGCGCTTGGTGAACCTAATTCGCGCAAACGAATGGATATGTGAAACGCATCGTCAAAGTCCCAAATAAAAACACGGGCCATGATGCCCGTGTGGATGGGTGGTTCGTTGAGTTCAACCCAACTTGTGAGCCGACTTAACCCGCTGCGCGTTGGGTCAAAATTTCAAATGCAGGCAAAGTCTTGCCTTCGAGTACTTCCAAGAACGCGCCGCCGCCCGTCGAGATGTAGCCCACTTGTTTTTCAATGCCGTACTTGGCAATGGC
>JAIXRH010000041.1 GCA_027485285.1 Comamonadaceae bacterium
CGTGATGCGGCGAAAAAGGACTTTGAACCGCCTCGCATCAACTGCGTGCAAGCCTCCAAGTCGTAGGAAAAGGACACGGCGGGAGAATTCACATGTGAATCAGACAAATGATGTGACATCGGGGACCACCTGTTCAAGCATTTTTGCGGACATCAAAACACTGGGCACGCCTGCGCCAGGCTGGCTACTGGCACCCACCATGAATAAACCTTTGACGTCTTGGCATCTGTTGTGCGGCCTGAACCAGGCACTTTGAACCAAGATCGGCTCTAGACCAAAACCTGCCCCTTTGTAAGACCACAAACGGTCTTGAAAGTCTTGCGGGGTGGTGACTTTGGAAGAGACCACATGCTGCTTCAAATCGGGCAACACACTTTCTTGCAGCACGGTCGCAATGGCATCGCGGTACTGCTCGGAGATGGCGGGCCAATCGGTCTCACTGCTCAAATTGGGCACCACCGACAGCGCATAAAAACTGTCGCAACCCTCAGGCGCAAGGGATGGATCGGTGGCCGTTGGGCGGTACAAATACAGGCTGAAATCTTTGGACAGCTTGTGGTTTTTGAAAATATCTTGTAGCAAGCCTTTGTAGCGCGGCCCTAAGACCATCATGTGGTGCGGCACATCTTCGTACTTGCGGTTGGTTCCAAAATACCAAACAAATAAGCCAGACGAATACTTGCCTTTGGCAATCCGTTTGTCGGTCCAATGCTTGCGATGCTGTGGCTCAATGAGGTGACGGTATGTCCACGAGGCATCGCCATTGCTCACCACGATGTCGGCAGGCAAATAGTCACCATTGGCCAATTCAACACCTTTGGCACGGCCGTCTTCTACGCGAATGCGTGTGACGGGCGCGTTATAACGAATCGGCACTTGACGTTCATCAAGCAGCTTCACCAGCTCGCGCACGATCGCACCCGTACCACCCATGGCAGAGTGCACACCCCAACGGCGCTCCAAGGAATGGATGAGGGAATAAACGCAGGTCACTGAATAAGGATTGCCCCCGATGAGCAAGGGATGAAAGCTCATCACGATGCGCAATTTGGGATGCTTGATGTGCTGTGCCACCATGCTGTAAATGGAGCGCCAAGCTTGCATGCGGGCCAAATTGGGCATGGCCTTGATCACGTCACCCATCGTTTCAAATGGCACCATGCCCAGCTCTACAAAACCCAGCTGGAAACATTTTTCAGAGGCGACCATCAAGTTCTTGAAGCCTTGCACATCTTCAGGGCTGAACTTGGCAATTTGTTCGAGCATCTGCGCGTCGTTGTTGCTGTAGTCAAAGTGCGTGCCATCATCAAAACGAATGCGGTAGAAAGGCGACATCAAACGCAGATCGACGTGGTCTTTCATTTCTCGCCCACACAGGGTGAACAACTCGGCAATGAGGTGCGGCAAGGTGATGATGGTGGGGCCCGCATCGAAGGTAAAACCATCTTGCTTGTGCACATACGCGCGGCCACCCGGCGCATCGAGCTTTTCGAGCATTTGAACGCGATAACCTTTGACGCTCAAACGGATGGCAGCAGCCAAGCCACCGAAGCCGGTGCCAATCACAATGGCCGTGGGTGCACGTTGTCCCAATTCAGAACCCGCGCTCGTGCCGTGGGTTTGACCACCGCCACCTTCTGCGCCGCCATCGGTCTTAATTGATTTGTAGAGATTTGTCATGTGAATCCATAGGGGTAGGCAACACGGGGGACACATGCGCATCAAAAATCACAGGTGATTGCAACGTTTGTTGTTTACGAATTGCCCAGCGCCACAAGGCCGTGGTGTCTAGGGGCAACACCAGCATCAGGTGTTCCAAAATGGCCAAAGCCAACATGGTTCCCACCAACACCGCCCCCACCACTTGCGCTGGTGTGGTCGTGGCTTGGGTGGCAAAGTCCACCAGCACCCACAAACAGGCACTGGCAGTGGCAACCGCAAAAGGAAAAAATGCATTCATACGGCGGCGCTTGAAAAAGCTTTCCAAATAAGCCAAATGGGCGGGCAAGAATTCTTCACTCAAATTGCGGACACCAAAGAACAGGTTCAATTTCGCACTGGTGCGCATGAGCCACAAGACTAAATAAGTGCCAGTTCCCACTTGGTTGGGCGCATCCCAAGTGATGGCCACAATGGCCACGCCCACCATGAGAATCGCCAACTCGTGCCAAAGCACCGCATTGAAGGACGCCACAAATCGCGGCATGCCTGTTGTGCTTTTCAAGATGGCAGTTTTTTGCGGGCCGGTGATCCAACCCGTCAGAAAACTCAACTCATTCCAACCCCAAGCCAGCAGGGCGCAGGTGAAAGCGCAATAGGCACCCATGACGCCTGTTTGCTGCGCGGTGTGGGACAAACCCGCTAAGGCGCCCACACAGAGCGCCGAGGAGATCACCAAACTCATGGTCACCGCCGTGCGCGACATGCGATTCAAAAGAATCACGATTCCGGTGCTGAACCACCAGATGAAAATCGCAAATCCCAGCGCAATGAAGGTGTCGGTCATCCTTGTCTTTCAGTGTCTGTTGGCTACACCATTACCAAGCAGGCACCATGCGAACATCCTCAGGCAGCGCATGGTGCTTGACTGGCAAAAAGTACAAGCGGACAAACGTCAGCCCGCCTGAAATGGCCCATCGTGCACGCTGAAGATGTCCCATCAAGCCACCCTTGGCTTTGGCGGCATCCATTTGGGTTTGCACGTAGAACAAACGAGACAAGCAAGCCCTAAAGGCTGGGTTGTCGATGTCCAAGCTGACGGGGAAAACTTGCTTGGTAATTTCGTTGGTGATGCGGAACACTTCGTAATCGTAAGTGGACGATTCAAGGCCCATCTCTTGATGCAACATGGGACGGCTGTGGTCACGGACAAACATCGTTGCGTAAACAGCCACCAAGAAAAAGCGAATCCAATACACATTGCCGCCGCGCAGCAAATGTGGGTTGGCACGCATGATCAAGGCGAACGACTCACCGTGGCGAAACTCGTCGTTGCACCAGCGCTCGAACCAACGGAAGATGGGGTGAAAGCGCTTGTCTGGATTTTTTTCTAATTGACGGTAGATGGTGATGTAGCGGGCGTAACCAATTTTTTCGGACAAATACGTCGCGTAGAAAATATATTTGGGCTTGAAGTAGGTGTAGGCCTTGGTGCGCTTCAAATCACCTAAGTCAATCCCCAGGCCAAAGTCTTTCAAAGACTGGTTGAGAAAACTCGCATGTCGCGATTCATCGCGGGCCATGTAGCGCATCAATTGCTTGATGTCTGGGTTGTCCACATTTTTGAAAATCTCGTTGTACAAAATACAGCCCGAGAACTCGGAGGTGAGCGATGAAATCAAAAAGTCTAAAAACTCTTGACGCATTTCTGGGCTGACTTGAGAGAACCTTTCCGCGACTTCCTTGGCAAATTCTTCATCGCGCTGGAAATGATCGTGGTTGTTGTCACCCTCGTATTCCGCCATCATTTTGTCCCACGCAGCTCGCACAGGTGACATGTCTAGCTTGTCCATGGCAGCAAAGTCTGTGGTGTAGAAGCGAGGGCTCAGCATGGTGCTTTCAACCGCTTTTTGGGAGGCTTTTTCGGCGCTGTCAATGGTTGCTGTGGCTTGCATAAAAGGGCACTCCGGCTTATTAGAAAAAAATTACTGCGTTTCTTTTTATTCAGGCTTCATGGCGAAGAACCTTGAGAACTCGGCCACATTGCTGGGACCGAACGACTCCAAGTCCACACGCTGCCCAGTGCTGGGATCAAACAAAGTGACACGGCCATCGACTCGCGCAATCAACTCAAAAGGCGCGGCAGAACCAATGCCTCTTGAATATCGCTCTCGAGATAAAGCGCGCAGCGCACCTCTGACAAAACCTTGCTCGCCGTGCAAGACCGTCAAGGTTTCACCCGTCACGCCGTCCTCCACACGAACACCACCGTCTTTGTGATCTTGGAAAACAAGTGAGCGTTGCAGCGTAGGCGCTGCAGCCTTTTGATCTGGGCCGTTACCGGTGATGCGAATCAAGCCGACTGAGATGAGTGAGAACGCCATGATTGCGGCCGCGCAATACAAAACCCACTGAGGAAAGTGATCCGGTGTGGCTTTGCGCGCCAAAGTGGATGCGTGTGCGTTCATGTCAGACTCACTTGCAAGTTTTGGTTCTTGGGTTGGCCAACCTGAACGCTTGGGGTTGCATTGGCTGCCAAACCTGTGGTTTGGGTCCAAGCATCTCGCAACTTCTCAGAAACCATTTGCACATCGGGGATGGCACGCAGCGTGGGTTCTGGCTTGGTCATGCGCCAAGGCCGCACACTGGGCCACAAATGAACCCAAGCAATGCGGTCTGAACCTTTCAAAGCCAGAGAAATGTCACCGAAGCCGCTGTGCAACATGCGGACATCCGCCGCTGCCAATTGCTTCAATGGCAAGTTGAACGACACGGTAAACACAATGCCCAAACGCATGACCACGCGCTTGTTGGTCAAGGTGTAGACCGTCGTGCGAGAAGTCATGTAAGCCATCATCCAAACAGAACCGAGACCGATCAGAGCCAATGGCGCAATCCATTTGATCGACAGCAGCACCGCCATCACACCAGCACCTTCTTCGAAGGCAGGCCACGCGCATGCAGCAATGAGCAACGCAAAATAAATGGCAAGTTTTTTGATGTGAAAGGCTGATGAGGCCAACGCCGCTACATCTGGCGAACCCTGCCAAACAATGAATTCATCCAGGGGCAATCTCTCAGGCAAGCCGTACTGGGGTTCAAACTCGTATTCATGGCCAAGGTTTTCGATCGGCATTTTGGTTCCTCAACAGCAATTCATTTCACCATTCATGGCAAAGGAAAAAATTTTTAAAGCAGTGGCTCACCGCGCTTGGCATCGGCATACAAGGTGCCTCCGCCGTAGTAAGCACTGATTTTTTCTTCTTCCAATTTGGTGATTTGGTCTGGGTTTCTCAACGCTGGCACAGCCGCAAAATGACGCGCGTACACAGCATGCACTTCAACTTGATTTCTGCGAATCAGGGAAAACGTGATGGGTAACAGAACAGTTCGGCCACCATCGATTTCGACTTCCAAATAACGGAACATCATTTCAGCGGAATCAATCCAAATGTCTTTGACCGTGCCACCTTGTTTGCCGTCGCCAGCCATCACGGGCAAACCGCGCGGATCGACATCTTGCTTTGCAACGGAGTAGTCGCTGGCGATGCGCAAGGGTTGAATCAGTGGCACACCGTGCGTTGTCATTTCTGGAACATCTTCGCGCATGGTGTACGCGCCTGGCCCCACAGCTGCGGTCATGGCGTCACCTCTTGGCTCAATCGGCGAACCAGAAGTGCGCCCCGTTGCCACAGCGTTGTAGGCGGGCTCTTTGCGTGCGAGGTCTGGCACAGTGACGGTTTTTCCGCTCTCGAGCAAGAAAGTTTTGGGGGATGGAATAGGGAACCCTTTGCCCACTGCGCGTCCGCCGCTGCTGGTCTCCAAGGGGTATCCCTCACGATGGTTTTCCATCACGAGATACCAAATCAGACCCGCGAAAAATATCCAAAATACGTAAAGCAGTATTTGGGCTAAATCGACGTAGCCAGTGATGTTGCCTACTGTTTGCATAATGACTTCTCCTTTGAACAACTAAATGTGTGACTCGGTCAAGCCGAGGGTTGATGGGACAACGGGCGACAAAGCGATGCTGCGTTTGACCAAGGGCCCCACAGCAATCAGGGTGAGGAACAACAAAAGCATTTCGACGTGGTAGACCATGCTGTAAGCCACTGAGGGGTCGGTCAACCCCTCCCCCAATAGACCTTGAGCGCTGAGCGTGTTTGCGGCATCTCGCAAAGCACCGCCTAGGAACATGGACAAACCAGCGGCTGCGGCTTGCACCGCACCCCAAGCGCCCAAGGCCAAACCGACATAGGCTGCCTCAAGGCGCATGGCCGTGAACAAAGTACCAACCGCAAACAAGCCGCCACCAAAACCAATGCCAAAAGCGCCCAGCCTGAATAACCAACCCGCATCCAACGGGGCTGAAAAAATCACGGCTGAAAATGCTGGCAATCCAGCCAAGGCACCATAGGCAGCCAAACGCATGGGGTCTATGCCTTTGGACAATTGGCGGCCACCGACAAAAAACCCCAACAAACCACCACCTGACAACATGGCCGTCAGCGCACTGGTGGCGCCGACGCTCAAATGCAAAATTTCACCGCCATAAGGCTCCAGCACGATGTCTTGCATGTTGAAAGCCATGGTGCCCAGCGCAGTGGCCCACAAAAAACGCTTGGCGTTGGGGATGGCGATGAATTCAGCCCACACGGCTGTGAAGGGGCGACGAATTTCGTTCTTCATGGCATTCACACGCGCATTGTTGCGAGGCTCTTGTTTCCAAAGGGCCGCCCCGTTGAGCAACAACACCACCAGGGCTGTGCCTTGCACGACTTGCACCAAAATTTCTGGTGTGAAGTTAGCCAGTAAAAAGCTGTAGGCCAAACTGCCGAACACGGCCCCCACCAAGAGCATGGTGTACATCAAGGCCACCACGCGCGGCCGTGTCTCCTCGCTGGCTTGGTCGGTGGCCAAGGCGAGCCCTGCGGTTTGCGAGGTTTGCAAACCTGCACCGACCATCAAGAATGCAATGGCAGCAGCGCCTTGACCGACCCAGTCAGGCACAGCGACTTGCCCACCCCCCGACAAGACCAGCAAAGCAAACGGCATGACCGCCAGCCCCAAGAATTGAATCAGAGTGCCGCCCCACATATAGGGCACCCGACGCCATCCGAAGGCGGAGATATGAATATCCGACTGATAACCCGTGACAGCGCGAAACGGCGCGACCAAAAGGGGCAGCGCCAACATCAACGACACCAACCAAGCGGGCACCAACAATTCAACAATCATGACGCGGTTCAGCGTGCCGATCATCAAGGCGGTGGTGATGCCCATGGTGAACTTGAACAACGACAACCGCAACAAACGCGCCATGGGCAAGCCAGGGCTGGCCACGTCAGCGAACGGCAGCCAACTCGCAGGCAATTGCTTGGCAAACTTGGCAAACGTTTTGGCTCTCATGCGCGTACCCACTCCATCGCTTTGGATTTGTAAAAACCACTGGACACTTTGTGAGCGCGGGCGCATTGCCAGTCATTCAATGATGGATGCTGCTTCATGAGTTCAGCAATGCGTGTCTCAGCCATCGGTTCTAGCCAAGGTGCACGGTCGCCCCTGGGCAACAAACGCCCCACAGAAATCATCAAGGCCAACATGGGCGTGCGAGGTGCAAAGGTAAACACAATGGACTTGCTGGTGCGTTCAGCCAATTGAGCCAGTGCATGGACAGCATCTTCGGTGTCATAGTGAATGATGGAATCCATCGCCACCACATGGTCAAAGTGACCCAAGCCTTTGTCGAGCATGTCACCGCTGTGAAATTCCACCAAGTGCGCCACATCCGACGGGATTCTTTCCCGCGCCAAATCCACCAAGGTGGGCGACAAATCAATGGCCACCACTTCAGCGCCCAAACGGGCAGCCTCAACCGCCAAAGCACCCGTGCCGCAGCCTGCGTCCAAAATGCGTTTGCCCTTGAGGTCCTGACCCAACCATGACACCAAGGTTGAGCGCATTTGATCGCGCCCAGCCCGCACCGTGGCGCGAATGCGGCCCACTGGCGCATCAGAGGTCAAAGTGGCCCAGGCTGCAGCGGCTGTCCGATCGAAATAGTTTTCGATTTGGCCGCGGCGTTGTTCGTAAGTGATGTCCGTCATGATTCAAATCTCAATCAAAACCCAACAGATCAAAAATATCGCGGTCTTTCATGGGAACTGCGGAATAGGCCTCTCCACCTAGCCACATGCTTGCAGCGAGACGCATGTATTCCTTTTGTACAGCCTCCAACTCAGGCGAATGCTCCATCTCAAAAAGCGTTGATTTTTTCAAGCGGCTGCGGCGAATCACATCCAGATCTGGAAAATGCGCAGCCAATTTCAAACCAATGCGATCGTTGTACTTGTCAATCTGGTCGGTGGCAGCACTGCGGTTGGCAATGACGCCACCCAAACGCACGTTGTAATTTTTGGCTTTCGCACCAATGGCCTGCACAATGCGGTTCATCGCGAAGATCGAATCAAAATCATTGGCGGTCACGATCATGGCGCGATCGGCGTGTTGCAAAGGTGCGGCAAAACCACCGCACACCACATCACCCAACACGTCAAAAATCACCACATCGGTGTCTTCCAGCAGGTGGTGCTCTTTCAGGAGTTTCACGGTCTGACCCACCACATAACCACCGCAGCCTGTGCCTGCGGGAGGACCGCCGGCTTCCACACACATCACGCCGTTGTAGCCTTCAAACACAAAGTCTTCCACGCGTAACTCTTCCGCGTGAAAGTCCACGGTCTCTAGCACGTCAATGACCGTGGGCAGCATCTTTTTGGTCAGCGTGAATGTGCTGTCGTGCTTGGGGTCACAGCCAATTTGCAGCACCCGTTTGCCCATTTTGGAAAATGCCGCTGACAAGTTGGACGATGTGGTGCTTTTCCCAATGCCGCCCTTGCCATAAATGGCAAAAACTTTGGCATTACCAATCTTCACATCGGGGTCGAGTTGTACCTGCAAACTCCCCTCCCCGTCTAACTTGGCATGGCGTTTGACCGTGGGAAACGGTAAGGTTGCGACTGTCATACGGGAGCTCCTTCATAAACACCTTCAAGGCGATCTTCTAATTCTTCACTTGCTTGGCGAAGCGCTTGCAAGGTCTCGGCATCGGGCTGCCAATAGTTGCGTTCAGACGCTTCGATCAAACGGTTGGCCACGCGCGCAGAAGCAGTTGGATTCAGTTTGGCCAAGCGATCACGCATGGCGGGGTCAAGCATGAAAGTCTCAGACAGTTGTTTGTAGACCCAAGGTTGCACTTGACCCGTGGTGGCAGACCAGCCCATGGTGTTGGTGACATGCGCTTCGATTTGGCGAACGCCCTCGTAGCCGTGCTCCAACATGCCTTCGAACCACTTGGGATTGAGCATGCGTGTGCGAATTTCGAGGGACACTTGTTCTTTCAACGAGCGCACGGCAGCGTTGCCTTTGGTTTGATCACCGATGTAGACCGGAGGTGTTTTGCCGCCTTTGGCGGCCTTCACCGCCTGGGTGATGCCACCCAAGGTGTCAAAGTAGTTGTCCACGGTGGTGACGCCCAACTCAACGGAATCCAAGTTTTGGTAGGTCAGCTGAACATCGGCCAACGCGGTTTGCATGAGGGCTGTTTGCTGCACCGCGCGACCCGTGCGACCGTAGGCAAAACCTTTGCGACGCTTGTAAGTTTCAGCCAGCTCGCCTTCGTCGTCCCAGCGGCTGCTTTCAACCAGGTTGTTGACGTTAGCACCGTAGGCGCCCTCTGCATTGCCGTAGACCCGCAATGAGGCAGTTTCTAAAGTACAGCCATGCTCTTGCTGATAGGCCAGCGCATGTTTGCGAATCCAGTTCATCTCCAGCGGTTCATCTGCGGATGCTGCCAAAAAAGCTGCCTCGGCCAACAACCTGATTTGCAGTGGCATGAGGTCGCGGAAGATGCCTGACAAAGTCATGATCACGTCGATGCGTGGACGTCCTAATTCTTCTAAAGGAATAAGGCTGGCGCCTGCGATTCGGCCATACGTGTCAAAGCGTGGCATGGCACCCATCAAAGCCAAGGCCTGCGCAATGGGCGCACCTTCGTTTTTCAGGTTGTCACTGCCCCACAGCACCATGGCAATGGATTCTGGCAAGGGGTTGCCATCGGCACAGTAGCGGTCAATCAGCAACTGCGCGTGGACTTTGCCGTCACGAACCGCCATGGCACTTGGAATTCTGAAAGGGTCAAAGCCGTGAATGTTGCGGCCTGTAGGCAACACAGCCGGCGTGCGCAAAATGTCGCCACCTGGGGCAGGTCGAATGTAGCGAGCATCCAAGGCACGCAGCATGGCTGACACTTCGGTGTCAACGGCCAAGTGGGCTTGCGGTTCGACCAAGGCACGCAAGGCCTCTAAGCTGCTGTGATTGCGCGGCAATCCAGCAGCGACCAAAGCCTGTTCTGGCGAATGACCTTCTACCAAAGCTTCAACAGCCACACGCGCCAGTTGCATGCCATGGTTGGCATCGGCCATGGCCAACAACATGTCAACCTGCTGCGCAGGGCTGGTGGCACGACCGGCCACATGCAAACCATGTGGGATGAGTGCGTATTCCAGCGCCAGCATCTCCTCACCCAGACGCATCATTGTTCGGTCCACATCATCACCCATGCTGGCCGCGTCCCAGACAGGTTCTGCAGGCACCAAATCGAGCTCGGCTGCTTGCGCTTGAATGACCGCTGTCAAGGCAATGCGTTCACTGTTGTCACGCTCCAATGAGCGCCACAGCTCAAGCGATGACTTCAGCTCGTTCAAGCCTTTGTACAAACCGGCTTGTGTAATTGGCGGTGTGAGGTAACTGATCAAGGTTGCACCAGAACGACGCTTGGCGATGGCACCTTCTGAAGGGTTGTTGGATGCATACAAGTAAATATTGGGCAAATCGTCAATCAAACGATCAGGCCAGCACGCGCCACTCATGCCAGATTGCTTACCCGGCATGAATTCGAGCGCGCCGTGTGTGCCAAAGTGAAGCACAGCATGCGCTTTGAAGTCCTCGCGCAGGTAGCGGTAAAAAGCCGAGAAAGCATGGGTAGGTGCCAAGCCTTTTTCAAACAACAAGCGCATTGGATCGCCTTCGTACCCAAACGAAGGCTGAACGCTGATCAACACATTGCCAAACTTTTTACCCAAAACAAAAATTGAACTGCCGTTGCTCAATTGACGCCCAGGCGCGGGGCCCCACTGCGCTTCAATTTCTTTGAGCCAACGCTCGCGACGCACGTGGTCGTCGGCTGAAATCAGGGCGTGCACATTGGCGTCAGCCCCGTATTGCGAGGCGTTGCCGTACAACAATGCATCACGCAAATCATCCACAGTTGCAGGCACATCGACTTGGTAGCCTTGCACCTTCATGGCAGTGAGGGTGTGCCACAAAGATTCAAACACAGACAGAAAAGCAGCCGTGCCAATGTTGCCCGCATTGGGCGGGAAATTGAACAACACAATGGCCACGTTGCGGTCTTGTCGCTCGCTGCGCTTCAAGGCCACCAACTTGCTGACGCGGGCTGCCAGCATGAGGGCGCGCTCTGGACAAGAGTGCATGTCTTGTGCGTTGTGGCTTTCACCAAAGGTACAGGCATGGTGGCAACCCGTGCAGGTCACACCGGCCGCACCGGGTCGCCCGCCAAAAACGATAGGGCTGGTCGAACCGTCGAGCTCAGGAATGGCCACCATGATGGTGCTTTCAACGGGCAGCAGTCCGCGGTCAGAGCTGCCCCATTGGTCAAGCGTCTGAAACTCAACGGGGTGAGCTGCCACATAAGGCACATCCAGTTTTGCCAACACTTCTTCTGCGGCTTTGGCATCGTTGTAGGCAGGGCCACCGACGAGTGAAAACCCACTGAGCGAGACCACGGCATCCACGCAGACTTGACCATTCTTGATGAAAAACGCATCAATGGCAGGACGCGAATCCAAGCCAGCCGCAAACGCAGGGATGACGCGCAAACCTTTGGCCTCCAAGGCAGCAATCACACCGTCGTAATGACCTGCATTGCCTGAAAGTAAATACGAGCGCAACAACAAAATACCCACAGTGCCATTGTGTGGGATGCCTTTTGGCAAAGGCAACGCCTGAACATCCTCACTGAACTTTCCGCTCATGCGGGGGTGGTACACACCCACTTCAGGGTAATCCACCGGCGCCTCTACCTTCACCTTGCCACGCAGTGATTTACGAGGACCGTCGGCGCCGCGGTCAACGAGGTGACGCACCATGTTCAACACGTTGTCATCCGAACCACCCAACCAATACTGAAGCGTGATGAAGTACGAGCGCACGTCTTGCGCTGTGCCTGGAATAAAGCGCAACAACTGTGGCAAGCGACGCAGCATTTTCATTTGTGCAGCACCGCCTGTGGCGGGCTTGTCTTTGCTGCCACCGCGTAATTTTTTGAGGAACGCCATCGGTCCGCTGGCAGGTTTGCTCATGTCAAACTGACCCAAGCGCGTGAGTTGCGTCACTTCCGTCGCACTGACCAAGCAGACCATGGCGTCGCAGTGCATGCGGCGTGCACGCAGATCGTCCAAGATGGGCAAAAAGTGGTCTTCCAGGAAGAGCATGCCGCACAACACAATGTCGGCAGTGGCAATGTCAGCCTTGCATTTGGCGATGAGCGCATCGTTGCCGGCGTATTCTGAAGCGGCGTGCAAAGACCATGTGAGGCCAGGAAAATCACGCTTCAATTGATCATTGGCGCGGTTGAACGAGTTCGCAAAATGCGTGTCCATGGTCACCACCACCAATTGGATGGGTGTGGTGTCTCGCACAGGTGGTTTACGACTGAGAGTAGTAAGCTTTAGATTCATACAGTGTCTCCGTCGTGATCACCGAGATGCCACGCTCAGTGGCGTATTTCTCGGTATTTCTCCGGGCTTTGCCGCGCACGAAAAAAGGAATTTTTTTGAGTTCTTTTTCTGCACCTGCATCCCAAGCAGATGTGACGATGATTTCAGGCGTGTTGACAGCGGAGGTCTGCTCTGAATGCACCGTCGCAGCCGTAATGGCTGCCGCTTGCATGCTTTGCGCATGCACGCCCCCGCCCAAGTGAGAGGGCGCTGCGTCCTCATGAAACTCTGAGTCACCTCTGAACATGCCAATCAAATGTTCCTCAAGGCCCATCATGAGGGGATGCACCCACGTGTCAAACAACACGTTGGCCCCCTCAAATCCCATTTGCGGTGAGTACCTTGCAGGGAAATCTTGCACATGAACAGGCGCAGAGATAACCGCGCATGGCACACCCAAACGCTTGGCAATGTGCCGCTCCATTTGCGTGCCCAGCACCAATTCGGGGTTCAAGGCAGCGATGCACGCTTCAATTTCTAAGTAGTCATCACTGATCAAGGCCTCGACGCCATACAGACTGGCCGCCTCTCTCACCTCACGCGCAAACTCGCGGCTGTAAGTGCCAATGCCTACCACTGCAAAGCCCATCTCTTGGGCTGCGACGCGTGCAGCTGCCACAGCGTGTGTGGCATCACCAAAGACAAACACACGCTTGCCTGTCAGGTAGGTGGAATCGACAGAACGGGCATACCACGCCGCACGCGAGACCGCTTTCTCAAGCGCTGCATCGGCATCAAGCCCCGCCAAAAGGGCCACTTCACGCACAAACTCACGCGTGGCGGAATGGCCCATGGGGATGGTTTTGGTGAATGGTTGACCGAAACTGCGCTTCAACCACTGCGCACTCAAGTTGGCAATCTCAGGGTAGAGCACCACATTGAAATCTGCATCGGCCAAGCGGGCAATGTCAGCAGGTGTCGCAGAGAGTGGCGCCACCACGTTGATGTCAACGCCCATGTCGGTCAGCAGTTTGCTGATTTCGGCCACATCATCGCGGTGCCTGAAGCCCAAGGCGGTGGGCCCCAAAATGTTGCAGCGAGGCTTGGCAGATTCCGATTTTTGATGGGCGTCTTTTGGCAGCGCCAAGTTGCGAACCAACTGGTAAAAAGTTTCGGAAGCGCCCCAGTTTTCTTTGCGCTGGTAGGACGGCAACTCCAAGGCAACCACTGGAATTGGCAGGTTGAGTGCTTTGCACAAGCCACCTGGGTCGTCTTGAATGAGTTCAGCGGTGCAAGACGAGCCCACCAGCATGGCTTTGGGCGAAAAACGTTCAAAAGCTTCGCGGGCGGCGGTTTTGAAAAGCTCGGCCGTATCGCCACCCAAATCACGCGCTTGAAAGGTGGTGTAGGTCACAGGTGGACGTTTGGGCAAACGCTCGATCATGGTGAACAACAAATCTGCGTAGGTATCGCCCTGAGGCGCATGCAAGACATAGTGCACATCTTCCATGGCGGTGGCCACACGCATCGCGCCCACGTGTGGCGGTCCTTCGTAGGTCCAGAGTGTGAGTTGCATGGCCGTGATTCCTTTATGCAGCCAGGCGCATGCGCCGCATCAGAGGACGGGTGAACAACTCAGCCAAATCACCCGCTTGGTCGTAGCCCTGAATCGGTGTGAACACCAACTCAATGGCCCACTTGGTGGTCATGCCTTGCGCCTCTAGCGGGTTGGCCAAACCCAAGCCGCACACCACCATGTCGGGGTGCAAAGCACGGCAGCGGTCCAGTTGTTTTTCAACATCTTGACCTTCGGATAAAAACGTACCTTCAGGCAACATGGCCAACTCCATGGCCATGTGCTGGCGATGCAAGTAAGGAGTGCCAACTTCCAGCAACTTCATACCCAGTTCCCGCGATAAAAATCGGGCCAATGGAATTTCAAGTTGCGAATCAGGAAAGAAGAAAATGCGCTTGCCCTCCAGGTGCACTTTGGCTCGGGCCAATGACGCCATGGCCCTGGCCATGGGCGCCGCCACTGCGGCCTGAAAACGCTCTGGCGTGACACCAAAAACCGTGGCTGCTGATTGCAACCAAGCGGTTGTGCCCTCAATGCCCAGCGGGAAAGGTGCGGCCAACAATGTCGCACCCCGCGCTTGCAAAACACGTGCTGTATCGCCCAAAAAGGGCTGCGCCAAGAGCAAGCGCGTGTTCGCGCCAATCGGCACCATGTCCTGCGCACGCCGAGGCGGAAAGAAGCGAACGCGCTCAATGCCCATGTGGCTCAAGATTCGCACAAACTGGTCTTCCACCACATCGGCCAAGGTGCCCACAATGACCAACTCTTGTTCAGCATTGGCCAGAGGCTTAGGCAAGTCGGGCACCATCGAGGCCAAGCAGGCGTCCTCGCCTTGGGTGAACGTGGTTTCGATGCCGCTGCCCGAATAGTTCAACACGCGCACAGCGGGTGCATGTTGCACAGACAGCCTTGAAGCCGCGCGAGACAAATCCAATTTGATAACTTCGGATGGGCATGAGCCCACCAAAAATAACAGCTTAATTTCTGGTCGACGTGTCAAGAGTTGATGGACCACACGGTCGAGCTCTTCGTTGGCATCGGCCAGCCCAGCCAAGTCGCGCTCATCAATGATGGCCGTGCCAAATCGTGGCTCTGCAAAAATCATCACACCGGCAGCCGACTGAATCAGGTGTGCACATGTGCGTGACCCCACCACCAAGAAAAAGGCATCTTGAATTTTGCGGTGCAACCAAATGATGCCAGTGAGGCCACAAAACACCTCGCGCTGACCACGTTCAACCAAAGGGATGACGTCTGTACAGCCTTTGCCAAAGTCAGAGCGGATAGGAATGACGGCACTCATGCACTCACCTGAACGTTGGTAGTGACCATGGTTTGATGTGACTTTTGCAAACGCGCCATGCGCAGTTTGCGGATGTACTGGGCGGCGTTGATGCCGTAAGTGATGTAGGCAGTCAACGCCAACCACAGTTGCTCACTGGCTGACCAACGACCTTCCCACCAGACCCACAAATAAGCCGTGTGCAAAGCCATCACCAACATGCTGACCACGTCTTCCCAAAAAAAGGCGTGTGCGAAAAGGTATTTGTCAAAAACAACCTTTTCCCAAATACAGCCTGTGATCATGATGGTGTAAAGCACCACGGTTTTAAGCACCACCGAAGCCAAGGCCCAATCTGTGTACTCACCAGTTTGCAGGCTGTAAATCACCAAATACAGGCTCACGAGAAAAACCAAAAACTGCACTGGCGCCAGCACACCTTGCACCAAGGTCCACCGCGTCGCATCGCGCTTGACGCGTTGCTCCGGGGTATACAAAACCTGTGGCTGAGACTGCTGCATGACACGCTTTCATTTCAAATGAACTGACGCAACTTTATAGTGCGAAGATGCATGTGTCAATCTTAATTGACAATTTATTTGTTAACTAGGGATTACACTTAACGAGTATCAGTGCCACTTGCATGAAACTAGACGGGTCGGTTCAAAGATGGGGGGTGCCGTGAATCAATTTAAATTTGAAAAATCAAATACGTCGCCAGACCAAGCTTGGACGCCTGCATCTCAAGACGCCAATATGAAATACGGCTTAGCCACCAGCCCAAGGCTTGTGGGCGGGACAACATTTGCCAACAAAGCGGAGCTTGATCAAACCCAAGTCAAACTGTTGTCTCAAGCGGCCATCGAAAGCATGGACGAGACTCGAAAAATCTTGATGAAATGGCGTCGACAAGGCCATTGCTTGGCAGACATTTACCTTTACGGCATCACAGAGTCCGCCAATCGGATTGGGGAATTTTGGTGTTCAGACGAGATTGACTTTGTCAACGCCACGATTGCTTTTTCTCGCCTGCACAGAGCCATGCACGAGTTCAGCCCAGAGTTTCTGTCTGAGGGATGCACTGAGTCGAATGGACTCAGTTTGCTGATCATGACCGAGCCAGCCTCTCAACATGGGCTGGGTGTTTTTATGTTGAGTGAATTCTTCCGTCAGGCAGGTTGGCGCGTCATGCTTGCAACCCCTCTCGATATTGCCGATTTCAAGCGTGTTTTTACATCCGATTGGTTTGATGCCGTGGTGCTGTCAATCTCAACAGAACGACACATTGAAAGCGTCTCAAAGGCGGTGTCTGAATTGCGCAAATCAACCGTCAATCCCAAGCTAAAAATATATGTGGGCGGGCCAATGACGCACATTGCTTCGCACAAACTGAATTGGGCAGGCACATCGCTTCTTTATACCGATGCAGCCCAAACTGTAGAACTTGTCACACAAGCTGCGCAGACTGCGCCTTGTGATTCAACAGACACAACACCCCTCAAGAAGTCCCTCGCCAATCTTGAGGGTTTACACCATGTAACAAGGTAATGACGATAGAATCAGTCAACTAAAAAGTCATTTTCGCAATACAAAACAAAACAACTCAATGAACTTTGCCGACCTTGAAGCCATTACGTTCTCAAAGCTTTTGGGCGTGGTTTCGGACGTGAGTTTGGTCATCAGCCCAAAAGGCATGATCGAAGACGTGTCAACTGGACAAGACACCATGGCAGCCCTGGGTTGTCAGAGTTGGCTGGGCAAACGCTGGATAGACACAGTGACCAGCGAGAGTAAGAAAAAAATTGAGGATTTGCTGGTGTCGCAACCTGACACGCAACATCTTGTTTGGCGCCATGTCAACCACCCCATGCCTTCTGGTGGTGAAGCTGCCATTCAGTACATCACTGTTTCCCTCAAAGGCGACAAACTATTAGCGGTGGGACGCAACCTTGAGCGCCTTGCAGAGCTCCAACGCAGGCTGGTGGAAACGCAACAGTCCATGGAGCGTGATTTCCTGAGGCTTCGACACATTGAAGCGCGTTACCGAGTGCTGTTTGAAACCTCACCAGAAGCCGTGTTCATGGTGGATGCACATTCATTCCGATTGATTGAAGCCAATGCAGGCGCCCAATCGCTTTTCAAAGATGCGGGCAAAAGATTGGTGGGACGTGATTTTCGAGATTGCTTTGACGCCGAGAGTCAAAGCGAAGTTCAATCTCTCCTCAGGACCGCATTGGCCACTGGACGCATTGAGATGTGTTCGGCCCACTTAAATAGCTCCTCACTACCACTCACGGTGTCTGCCAGTGTGTTCAGGCAAGAAGGCGGCGCACAATTTTTAGTTCGCCTCACCAAGCGCGAAACCTCTGCGGCCTCCCATTTGACGTTAGACGCATCTCTGGTCTTGAGTGAAGCCATGGCGCACTTTCCGGATGGATGGCTGCTGACAGACACAGCAGGTACGGTCAGAAGTGTCAACGAGGAAGGCATGGCCTTGTTAGGCGTGACGGCAGCGACGCAGGTGGTGGGCCAATCGTTAGAAGGCTGGTTGATCCGCGGTGCAGTGGATTGGGGGGTGCTCAACACCTCATTGAAACAACAAAAACCCGTGCGCAACTTTGCCACCGAAATCAGAACTCTGGCCGGCATGACCCTGCCCGTGGAAATTTCGGGATCGTATTTGGCTCAGCCTGAACCACTTTATGTGATGTTCGTGAGAGATTTGAATCGACGTTCACAGCTGACCCCGCCCTCCTCTCAAACATTGCCCAATCCTTTTGCGGACCTGTCTCAATTGGTAGGGCGTCGTCCCATCAAAGATATCGTTGGCGACACGGTCGATACGATCGAGCGCATGTGCATCGAAGCCGCTCTAGAGCTCACACACAACAACCGAGCCTCGGCGGCGGAAATGTTGGGACTTTCGCGCCAAAGCCTTTATGTCAAGCTAAGAAGGTTCGGAATGTCCTCCGAAAACGATTTGGACTTAGACCCCAAAATTTGAAATAGGGATACTTAAAGACTCGCGTTTAGCCTGGGTTGGTTGCCTTTGTCATAGACAACTAAGGGTAATTGATACTGGCGAGCCGCTTATTTATTGATAAAAATAGAATCAGTTAGCGGGTTGGCTTGCTATTTTGCTGGTAAAAACTTACCCCGATCATTCCTCTGCTCAAGAGATACGCTAACTTCTCCCTAGGAATTTGCATGCCGAATTTAAACAGCCTGCAGCGCTTGCGAGTTTCAGCATCGGCGAATGATGAATGCAAAGAATCCCTTCATGATGTGATCGTGGAGCAACTCATTCCTAGGCTTTTGAATTCTCAAAACTACAGCGAGCGCCTTGCAACGCCGGAAGTTTCAGGGGCCAGTGCAGACACCTTGGCTGAATTCAGTGACTTCACAGATGCATGCCGACAAGGCGATTCTGTGCGGGTCAATCAAATTATTGACGCATTGATCGCGCAAGGTTTGCCACAAGAAAAGATCTTTTTAGACTTGATCACGCCAGCAGCCAGACACTTGGGCACCCTTTGGGACAATGACCAATGCAGCTTCACCGATGTGACTTGCGGCTTGGCCATCATGCACCATGTCATCTACCGACTTGGCTACGAATTTCGTGATGGCCCACACATCAAAGGCGAGCAAACCAATGTGATGATGTGCTGCGCGCCTGGCTCTATGCATCTATTAGGCGCCACCATTGTGGGCGATTTATTCAGAAGAGAAGGTGCGAGTGTGGTGATTGAAATCTCATCCACAGAGCAAGAGTTGGCCAAAGCGGTTGCCAATGAATGGTTTGATGTGATTGGCATTTCTGTTTCCATTGAATCGCAACTGCTTCAGTTGAAATCTCTCGTTCACGAGCTCAAAGAAAGCTCGGGCAATCCCAATGTCAAAGTGCTGTTAGGTGGGCCTATTTTTATGCTGGTGGATGCGACAGCGGATATGTTCGGCGCCGACATGATTGCCAAGGACGCGAAGGAAGTGGTGTCTTTGTTGAAGACCTTTGCAGCCAAATAAGTCAGCCCATCGCCATCAAGCCCGCCTTGGCATTTTCCAAGGCAACATCCAGCGAACAGGCCATGAGACCAGCCTTGGCACATCCAAGGTTTCATGCACCGCCGTGAGGTCTTCCCCCAACAGCCTCGTTTTGAGCAGTGACCTGGCATAAAACGGGGTGTCTTCCAAGGTGCTCACAATCTCAGGCACGGTACCCGGTTCACTGCACATGGCGCGTTTGATGCGCCAAGCGGATGCTGGCAACGCGTAGCGAGCAGGCGCTTCAAATGGCGTGTGACTTCCATCTGGAGAAAATCTTTGGGACACCACACGGCCAGGTCCGCTTTTGGGTCTCACGTCATACACCACACTGGTGTCGCCATTGGCCATTTCGGCGCGCGCCCAGTCCCAATCCCAAAATCCATTTTCAACGGGCTCATCGCCTTCGTTCGAGTCCATATAAGCGTGGCCACCCCAACTCAAACGGGGGCTGTCCATCTCCACTTGAACGCGTGAGCAAGGTGCAATGGGTCCCCAGCGATGCCGCCCTTCGTTGTCGAGCGCCGTGACAAAACGACAAAGCCCATCGGGTTTCACCGTCACGCGGCCACGCACCCGCTTGGGCCATGGCACATTGATCTCGTCGATATCGAAAGTCAGCGCTTGGCCATTCCAATGCAAACTGCTTGGCCCAATTTGGTAGTGGTGAGCGCTGCGCTGGATGTGCTGACGACCCCGCTCAGTCATGGTCCAACGCTTGCCGCCTTTGCCATACAAAGCCACATTCAGGGCGCAGAAATTCTCAGGATCCGCCACACCGCCTTGAAGACGCCTGGCCAGTGCGTAATAAGGCGAAAAAACGCTGCCCACAAAAGCGATGATGGACAGACCATACTCGCCGTCATCGCTCAACGCATCGACATACCACCAGAGATAACCACCCGGCGGGACTTGTTGGTCAAACCGAGGTCCTCCATCAGCGTCGCGGCCGCCAAACGTCCCGACATGGCGGCCATCGGCACGCCCGGCCCCGGGTGAACGCTCCCCCCCGCCGTGTAGAGGCCCGGCAGTTTGCTGCGCGCTGAGGGGCGACGAAAGGCTGACATCCAACCGTGGGTCGCTTGGCCATAAAGTGCGCCCCCACTGCCCGGAAAGAGACGGGCAAAGTCCTGTGGCAAGGTTCGCACCACCTGCTGAGGCGAGACGTCGATCTCCAAGCCACAGCGGCGCATCAGCGCCATACTGCTTGATTCGCATGCTTGTATCTCCGATGTATTGAATGGATGGATGTCGCCATCAGGGGGCGCATTGACAAGGCACAAAATTCTTTCATGGGCAGGCTCAGTGAGTCCGCTGTCGTCGCGATCTTGCGCGCAAACATAAACCGTTCCCTGCGAAGGCAGTTGGCGTTTGTGAAAAATGTCTTCAAACTCAGCGCGGTAATCTTGGTTAAAAAACACGTTGTGGCGTACCAATGGAAAGCCACTGGTTTTGGCATGCATGGACAAGGTGAATGCAGAGAGAGATCTCTGCGCTGGACTGACGGCCCTAAAGGAAGGGCTGACGCTTTGGCCTAGCATCCCACAGGCCAATGCAGACACATCGCCGTTAAAAATCACATGGTCAGCGTCGATGTGTTCACCTGACGAAAGCTGCACTCCACTCACTCGCCCTTGCGATGTCAGGATCTGCGAGCAAGCAATCCCGTAGCGCGATTTCACGCCATGGGCTTCACCTAACTTCGACAGGGCAGAGGCCACTTGAAACATCCCCCCCCTCACTGACCAAACGCCATCCAACTCGACTTGCGCGACCAACATGAGCGTCGCAGGCGCAGACCAAGGCGATGAGCCGCAATAGGTGGCGTAGCGGCCAAACAACTGTTGCAGACGAGGGTCATGAAAATGTCGGCCCAAGCTTCGCCATAAGGTGGCAAAAGGCCCCAAGCTTCCCAATGTGGACATGCCAGTTGGACCTAAATCGCTGACCATACTCAAGAGACTCGGACGCTCACTGCGGATGTATGGCTTTTCTAGCGTGTCATACAAGCGTCGCGTTTGCTGACAAAAGTTGAGGAAGCGTCGCGCCTCTTGCGGGTTGCTAAATTGCGCAATCGCATCTGCTGTGTGCGCCGTATCCGAATGCAAATCGAGTCTTTGCGCACTCGCGTCCCAAGCATGTCGGGCCAGAACACCGATGGGCTCCAATTGCAAAATATCGTCCAGCGACGTTCCTAGCGTTTCAAGCATTTGGTCCAACACCCAACGCATGGTAAAGACGGTGGGTCCACTGTCCACCCCCACGCCATCGACTTGCACTTGCCTGATTTTTCCGCCTGGTTGACTGGCACTTTCTACGAGGGTGACATCCAGGCCGCGATGCGCCAAGATCAACGCGCTGACCAAGCCGCCAATGCCTGCGCCCACCACCACCACGCGAGGGGTCCGCAAAGATTCAGGCATAGTGCTTCCCCTGCCAGTGACCGTGAACCTTCAATGGCACAAAACGCGCAAACATCGATTCAGAAAAATAGCCATTCTTTTGGGCCGATTGAATCGCCTCCAGATGAGCGCCCGTTCGCGCATAGGCATTCATATCAGTCACGCTGTCCCAGATGCTGAAAGTGGCTTGGCGAAAAAAAGGGGCTTCACCTAAGCCCACAGCCAATTGGCAGCCCTCTACACCTTCCAGCGCAGTTTGTGAGGGGGGTGCATGCCGCCAAAAAGCCTGCGCTTTGCTGAACTTGATTGAAGCGCGGGTCAGCGCTGCCACAGCCCCATGGGTGGGTGCCTCAGCATTGGCTTGCAAGCCAATGCCGTCCCAACTGCCACGGCAAGAAAATGTTTTCAGAGTCGCACAACAAAACTCCTGCGATCGCTCTTGATAGGCGCGCACCAAGGGCGAATGAGCCAAAAAGTCATTCGCCGTCTGTTCAGATTCAAACAACGCAAACACGCCTTGCCGAGAAGGACTGGGCCGAAGGTCAAAGCCTCCTTCATAGCCACTGCCGAGGACTTTTGAAAAGAGCAATCCAGGCACTCGCTGCAAAGCGCGGGGTCCTCTGACAATGCGTGACCACCCCCAGAGCCTAGAGGTATCAGCAATATCAGCCAGTAAAACAACCACCGTTTGGTCGCCAAAACCCTCTTGTTGCGCAAGGCTCATGTCTGAGTTCCCATTAAAAAAGGCCTGCACCGCAACGGGTGCAGGCCTTGTGAGTTTCAGAGTTTAAGGCTTCGCTAAAACTTGAAGTTCAGGAAAGTCTTTGGCCATGGCTGCGCCATAAAGTGGCTTGTAGGCACCTTGGTGGCAAGTGCTGCAATTGACTTTTGCGACATCGCCCTTAGGCCCCAAGCGATGAGGAGGGAAGGTGTCGGTGAGGGGCGTCATGTAGTCGTTGTTCAACTCTCGCGCCATCCGAATGCCATGCCACGCAGTCACCCTTTCAGGCCTGGATTCTTCCCAAGACTGGAAGTTGCGTGTGTTGTGGCAATACGTGCAGTTCACACCTAAGGACTCTGACATGTGCACCATCAAGGAGTACGTGTGCTCCGCTTGCTTGGTCGAAGCACGGTTGGCGTTGGCACCTACACCTGCCATGGCTTCATTGCCGTTGACTCGAATCGGTGCAGCATCTTTGAGATATGGTGAGAAAGGATCAAACGGCAGTGACGTCAGTCCAGCTTCTTTGGTCGCAATGTTTTGACCTGCCAAATCGCCCAACAAGCTGTTCGCATACTTGCGGTCTTTCGGCTCCGTCCAAACTTGCGTCGGTACATTGTTGCCACGGTGACAGGTGTAACACGTCACACCCGTTTCAGCCACGTGCGGCTTCCAGTCCTGATTGACTTTTTGCGTCATTTGAATCATGCGCCGTGCCACCACTTTGGTGTACTTGCCATCGTCTGCAAAGTTTTGAACATTGTGACAATACGCACAACCTTGATCAGGTGCCACCCACTGCGTGATGGCCACCATCTGCCGATTGAACTGCCCCACGCTCAAGTCACCCAACACCTTGACGTTTTGATAGACCTGACTGGCCTTAGGACCATCTGCAGAAGCAGCGTCTGGTGCTGCAGGTGCTGCGTTCAGTGCTGCTTGCTTGGCCAAGATTCTGGGGTTGTAGATTTGCTCCATGCCTGTGCCACGGAAACCCGTTTGAACCGTTTCAATCGGCGGCCGTTCACAGCCCGTGAGCATCAGAGCGGCCCAAATGCAGAGTGTTAATTTAAAAATGAGTTTCATGGCTTCACTCCCAGAATTGCAGGATCCAGCACAGTGGGACTGACCAATGGGTACGCGGGTACGACATGGTGTTTGACAGACCACAGGTACCAGTTATCGACCACAGTGCCTGTCAGCAAAATGCCGATACCACCGACCAATGGACACAAGACGGCAAACCACCAAGCCCAACGGTGGATGGACTCCATCGTGGCATTGAAACCCATGGTCCAGCGCCAGAACAGGCCAGCACGCTCAGACGCAGTGCCACGGTCCACAATCTGTTCAATCTCGCGCTCACCGCCGTAACGCGTCACCGCCAAAATGGTGGCGCCGTGCATGGCAAACAACAACACCGATCCATAAAGGAACACGATCGACAAGGCATGGAATGGGTTGTAGAACAAATTGCCGTAGCGCAGAGAAATGGCAGACACCCAATCGAGGTGGGGGAAGACACCAAACGGCACCGCCTCAGACCAACTGCCCATCATGATGGGGCGGAAAAATCCACAGACCAAGTACAACCAAATCGCAGCGGCATAGGCCCAAGCCACATGCGTTCCTAAGCCCAGTTGTCGAGCGCGACGGTATGTACGCGCCCACCAGAGCATGATAGACATGGTGAGCAGGAAACCCGTGATGAGCCACCATCCGCCTTGTTGCAGTGGTGGAATACTCAACCCGTAAGCAGGTGCTGGGGGTTCTAGCGCCAGCCAAAAAAGCTGACGGATGAATTGAATCGGATTCCAGTCCACAGAGGCCAACATGTTGAAGCCAATGATGTTGAACGCGGCGATGCCGAAAATCAAGGACGCCAGTCCAAGCGTTCCCAAATAAACGGGACCAATTTGGGCGTTACCGAGGCGTCCGAACAGGTGCACCAAAAATGGTTTGCCCAATCGTTTGGCGTCACTGCGGGGCAAGGCAACCCCGTCGTGCAACGGCCCGACCGGCTGCACTGAGGTGAAAAGATTTTGATATTGAGACATTTCAATTTCCTCTTTTTAATCAAGTGCGCCAGATAGGCATGTTGAGCCACCAGCTCCACCACTCGGGCCAAGCGCCAGTCCAAAACGGTCCGCTGACGACGATGCAAACAATGCCGAACCACACACCCGCGAGTGCCAAAAACAAGCCCAAACGGTGAATGCCCAAGGTGCCGACGGAGTAACCAATCAGATCGCGGAAGAATGTGTCTTCATGTTCTGGCGTCTTCACCGCCTGGCCTTTACCCGGATTGGTGGCTGAGAGCACCAAGCCTCCGTGCATGGACAGCGACAACACCGTTGCAAAGAAAAAAGTAACGGCAATCATGTGCCACGGGTTGTAGTGAAAATGCAGGTACTGGTAAGCGGTGTTGCTCACCCAGTCCAAGTGGCTGTAGATGCCGTAGGGAAACGCATGCCCCCAAGCACCCATCAACACGGGACGTACCACTTGCAAACTGAAATACGCCAAGATCGCCATGCTGAACGCGACAGGCACATGCAAGCCCATGCCCAATTTGCGGCAAATCTCAACTTCTCGCAGTGCCCAGGAAACAAATGCACCCAAAGCACACACCGTGATGAGTTGCCACAAGCCACCTTCCATCATGGGGGCGAATCGCAACCCATAAGAGAGGTCTGGTGGTGCGATGTTGATTTGCCAGACATTCCAGGTCGGCCCCATGGCCGCGCCAAACAAAATCAACACGGTGCCTGAAAGAGCAAAAAACAAGGTTGTGATTCCAAAGAACCCAACGTAGAAAGGACCGACCCAGAAATCAAACAGGTCGCCCCCAAAAAGGGTACCGCCGCGCACGCGGTATTTGCGTTCAAAACTTAACATGGACATGGTTGCATCCTCCGACCGATTGACTGTTTTGAGGTCTTGTGGGCTTTAAATAAACAATTCAAAAGGACAGACGTACCGTTCAAAAAGAGCGATGTACGTCTGTCTGAATAAAGACCAAGGGTCCTTACTTTTGCGGCAAAGCCGCGTTCTGCTGCTGAACAACTTTTCCAGATGCCATCTTGGCGGTATCGGGATGCCAGTTGTTGATGCTGTAACGATCGCCACTGATTTGAATCAGATGAATCGTTGTGGATACAAAAGCGATCAGCAGGCCTACACCTACAACCGCCAGTCGGGGATCTATCAAACGCCAAATGCGCCACATAGTCATTTCCTTTCTTAACTCACTTGAGAAATAACGGTATATACAGAAGCCCTCACGCCATCAAAGATGGTCATAGATTCCTCTGCACCAGGCAGCCAACTGCGCCAATTAAGAACGAACAATTGCCCAACTAGAGCGATCCCCATGAACACAATGAAGAGCAATACAAAAATCATCCAATAACCTTGGTAGTGGTGCATTGGGTCAGACATTGTTTTGCTAACGTTCGGATTTGTCATACATACCTCCTTGATTTGGTTCTCTTAGAACCAGGGACGCCAGATCCACACTAAGCTGTGGGCGAAGAAAGCTCCAGCGGCCCACAACAGGTAACCCTGTATGAAGTACGTATGGAACTCTTGGGCTTCTTCGTCTGTCAGCCCTGAAGGGTTAGCTGCATCAGTCATAGTTCATGCCTCTCTCTAAATGCCTTTCGGCAACTCCCTGAACCCTTGCGAATTCAGGACGGACTGTTGTGGCTTTGACACCGCAACAGGTGGACCCTCGGCCAGGCCGAAGGATTGACGGACCAACGAATTCAGACGTACATCTTTCATGCATGTGCGCCTTCGTTCGCTTTGCCGAACAATTCAGTGAATCTTTGTGCTTCCACATGCGAGCGACCGGTTTCCCGTGCGTCTCGCTCCGCTTGGTCACGCATGCGTTTGGCCGCTGAAATACGCACCAAAACCGGCTGCTGCTCAAGCAATGCGTCGAGCATGTCTTGCGCCTCAGGCTCCCAAGGGACCGTGGTGTTGGGTGCAGAACGCCCCAAGGTGCCCTCAATCTTGTCCATCTCTGTTCCGAGTGGCAGGATATGGAAAAGCGCATCGAATAGGCCGTTGCAAAATTCTTGGATGATGTATGTCGCACCCGCATAACCCATGAAGGGCGTGCCGGTATGACGGCGAATGATGGGCAAGGGAAAACTGGCTGGGATGAAGCTGGTTTTCATCATGCCGCCACCGCCACATTCGGCCAAATAAATGCGCTCGTTGTAGCTGCCATAGAGGATGAGCGGCGTTTTTTCGGTGACCAGTTTGCGCACTTCGGCGTTGTCGGTTTTGGCACCCGCAATACGCGAGATGGCAAAGTTGCAAGGCAGGCCCATTTCGTCTTCTAAGAAATGGCGAATGCCTCGCGTGTAGGTTTCGTTGGCCACCACGCCAAAGTTGGCTGTGCCAAAAAAATCCTGTGTCACAGAGCGCCACAAATCCCAAATAGGTTTGATGGTGCTGTGCTTTTCTCTTTCGATGAAAGGCTCTGGATCCAAGCCTAGCAATTCACCCAATGAGCGCAAAAATTTGGTGGTGCTGTGCAGGCCAATGGGCGCCTGCAAATAAGGCCGCTCTAAGGCTTCGCACAGCATGCGGCCAAACTCACGGTACATGCAAATGTTCACATCGGCTTCGACCAATCGCGACACGTCTGCGACGTGTGAGCCCAATGGGAAGACCATGTTCACGTCTGCGCCAATGCCTTGCACCAGGCGGCGAATTTCGGCCAAATCACTGGGGCAATTGAAGGTGCCGTAGCTTGGCCCAATGATGTTGACGCGAGGACGCTCGCCCTCTTTGCGCTCACGCTTGGGCACATGCTTGATGCCGTATTGCTGCCACAGCCAGTACATGGCTCGGTTGGCGCATTGCCATTGGTCTTCGTCGATCGTGCGGGGCAAGAAGCGTTGCAGATTTGTGCCCTCGGGCGTCACACCACCACCAATCATTTCAGCAATCGAGCCCGTGACCACCACTGAGGGCAGATCGGGGTTGAGCGTGGCGTGTGCACGGCGCATGGCACCTTCGGTGCCTTCGCGACCGAGTTGCTCTTCAGCCAAGCCCGTCACCACAATGGGCAACTCGTGGGGAGGCAGTGCATCGGTGTAATGCAACACCGAAGTGACAGGCAAATTCTCGCAACCCACAGGGCCGTCAATGACGACTTGCAAGCCTTTGATGGCGGTGAACACATACACCGCTCCCCAATAGCCACCTGCGCGATCGTGGTCAAGAACTAGCATCAGATCATGGCCTCCGCTTTGCGTTTTTTGGCCAGCTTTTCAAGCTGTCTGCGCGTTTCCGCTTCAAACTCAGGGCGGTTTTGCGGCACACCATGCGAGGCTTCCCAAACACCTGCAGCATGGCCAGTACCCGTGTCGCCAAAGAAGGCTTTCATTTCATCAAAGCGTGATTTGTTGGCGATCGCGCCATTGATCACTTGTGCCAATGAACCGGCACCCGCTGGCCCCATCAAGGGACGGGCAGAAATGAGGTTGGTGAAATACAAGCTAGGAATACTGAGTTCTTTGGCTGCTTGGACCACCGGTGTGGTGCCAATTGCCAAATCGGGCTTCCACTCGTGTATAGCGGCCAAGTCCTGTTCAAGCGATGCACGGTATTGCACATGTACACCGCGTGCTTGCAACCATTCACAGTCCGCTGCGCTCCAAGGTGTTTTTGGACAGGCTGTGCCGACGTAGCGCAAATCAGCACCACTCTCCACCAGCAAGCGTGCCACCAACAACTCAGAGCCTTCATAGCCACTCAGCGTGATGCGGCCTTTGATGGGTGACTTGGCCAAGGCGGCTTTGATGGCACCCAACATGATGTTTTTGACCATGTCGATGTTGGCTTGCGGCACATTGGCGGCATTGCCAATGGCTTGCAACCAAGCTTCTGTGCCGTCGTGGCCCACTGGGGCTGAGCCCACAATGGGGCGCCCTGCTGCTTCAAATTCGCGGATGCTGGCGGTATAGAAAGGATGAATGGCAGCCACAGCTGCGCAATCAAGTGCGGCATACAGTTCGCGCCATTCGCGTGTGGGCACCACGGGGCCAGCGGCCAGACCCATGGGCTCGAGCATGCGGCCAATGATGATGGGATCGGCGGGGAACATTTCACCCATCATGGTGATGGTGGGTTTGTCAGACCGACCTGTGCGCGGCGCTTGCACGGGGCCCGCCAAAATTTCTTCACGCGCATACTTGAGCATGGCGCCAGCCAACACATCTTTGGCTTCAGCATGCGTGGGCACGCCAAAACCTGGCACATCAATGCCAATGATGCGAACCCCATTGATCTCTTGAGGCAGCAACTGCAGGGGTACACCACTGGCTGTGGGCACACACAAATTGATGATCACGATGGCATCGTATTTTTCGGGGTCAGCTTGGTCATAGACTGACTCGCGGATGTCTTCAAACAACTTGCCCGTCACCAAGGACTCTGAATTAAAAGGCACGTAACCCACACTGCGCCGAGCACCATAGAAATGCGAAGTGAAAGTCAGGCCATACACACAGCAAGCAGAGCCCGACAAAATGGTGGCGGTGCGACGCATGCGCAGGCCCACGCGCAGAGAGCCAAAGGCAGGGCACATGCTTTGCGGCTGATCGTGTGGGCCCGCTTTAGGGTCTACCGGATAGTCTTTGGCATATTGCGCCAGCACTTCAGACTTGCCCGAGGCTTTGGCTGCCGCCAGCATTTTTTCGCCGCCCGAGTGGCAACCCATGCCATCACCCTCGATGGTGGTGCTCATGCCCACTGGGGCTTGAGAGGCTGGGACGATGGGGATCGTTTTGCTCATGGTGTCAGACTTCGTCGTACACAACTTCGAGGGTGGGCTTGCTGGTGTCGGTCTTGCCGCACATGTCAAATTGGGTGGCTGGCTCCAGCACCACATCCCGCCCCACGGCCGAAGCGGCAAACAAGCCCAGCAACTGGTCTTGGGTCATGGGGTTAGGACGAATCGGCACCGATGTGGCCACGTTGGCAGCCAATTCGGCGAACATCGGGCCCCACACGGATTCTGGTCGGCCAATGATTTCGTAGCTGGCGCTCTTTCTGCGAATGTCTTCATTGGCAGGAATGGTCGACAAGACGGGAATGCCCACCTTCTCGGCAAAGTTGGCAGCCTCGCCCGTGCCGTCGTCACGGTTGATCACCATGCCGGCCACACCCACGTTGCCGCCCAGCTTGCGGAAATACTCAACCGCTGAGCAAACGTTGTTGGCGACATAGAGGGACTGCAAATCGTTGCTGGCCACCACAATCACTTTTTGGCACATGTCACGTGCGATGGGCAAACCGAAGCCGCCGCAGACCACGTCACCCAAAAAGTCGAGCAGAACATAGTCAAAGCCCCACTCATGAAAGCCCAGCTTCTCTAACAATTCAAAACCGTGAATGATGCCGCGACCACCGCAGCCGCGACCCACTTCTGGCCCGCCCAGTTCCATGGCGTACACGCCATCGCGTTTGAAACACACATCACCAATGGCCACCGCTTCGCCCGCCAGTTTTTTCTTGGACGATGTTTCAATGATGGTGGGACAAGCGCGGCCACCAAACAACAAACTGGTGGTGTCACTTTTCGGATCGCAACCAATCAGCAAAACTTTCTTACCCTGTTGCGCCATCATGTAACTGAGGTTGGCCAAAGTGAAACTTTTACCGATACCACCCTTGCCATAAATGGCAATGATTTGCGTCTCTTTCGTAGGCGCCTCAGTACTGACAGAGTCTGTGGGCAAGGCCGCCTCTTGACGCAAACGATCCACAAATTGGATGGCTTGTTCGTTGGGTGTTGTTTGTGTTTTCATGCGTGAGCGCTCCAGTCCAGAACCATCTTGAGACAAGAAACATCACCAAATGCCGTCTCATAGGCAGCGGTGGCAGAGTGAAAGGCTTGCACATGTGTGACCAAGCCTTGTAACGAAAGCTGCCCGTTGTTCACCAGTTGATTCACTGCCAACAAATCGCTTCTCTTCCACTCAGCGGCAACACGAATGCGAGCCTCGCGAGAGAATGCAGCTGGGTAAGAAAACTGAAGTCCGTGTTTGTAGAACCCCGCCAACACGATTTCGCCGCCGGGGCGAATCCGTTGGATCAATTGGTCCAAAACACAAGCATCGCCATTCACGTCGTAAATGGCTCGGTAGTCTCTGCGGGGATCGTCCTCAGGGCGAATGACTGCGTAGCCTTGTGCGCCTTGGGCAATTTCAGCCTGTGTTTCCCAAACCGTTGGCGCAGGGCAACCCGCTGCAACCGTGAGTCGCGCCAGCAATCGTCCCATCACGCCGTGACCGATGATCAGATCAGGGGGCGTGAAGGGCTCATGAGAGCCGCCGCCTGAAACAGCGTGATAAGCGGTAGCGGCCAATGCCAACAACACGGCATCCACGCCAAGCTCATCTGACACTGGCAAGACCAGCTGATCGGACACCACCAAACGCGATGCAGCACCGCCATACATGCTTTTCACACCTGAAAAGCAATTGGCACCTGGCACGAAAACCATGTCGCCTTCTTTGAACTTTGAACCTGCGTGTGCCATGACCACTTGCCCAAATGTCTCGAAACCCGGCACAAGTGGATAACCCATCCCCGGCAGGTCTGAAAGGCTGTCATCCCACAACATGCGCTCAGCACCTGTGCTGATGCCGCTGTATTGCACAGCCACCTCCAATTGACCGACCTTGACCTCAGGCAACTCGAGCGCCTGCAAAGACAATTGCTTGGGTCTGTCAAAAACAACGGCTGTAGATTTCATGGGTGTATTTTTATCCTTACAGTTTGTCGTGTCAATAAATATTTACAGTTTTCATGAAATCTAGGGCAAACACTTATGCTTACGCCCTAAAAGGATCTGCGCATGAATGGGCATGTGGTTAGGCACCTGTTCGATGCTGCCAAATCCCGCCTCGCGCATCATGTGCATCAACTCTTCAGGGGTTCTCAAACGGCCCGCCCCCATGGCGAGCAAGTAAAAATGAAAATACGCATCTGTTTGCGTCGTGCCATCTGCCCCACTTGAGTTGCTTTGTGCCATGGGTTCGGCCAAAAGCAACGTGCCACCCACAGGCAAAGCGTCATAGATTTTTTTTAACAACTGCTGAACCACTTCGTCTGGGTGGTCATGAGCCACACGAACCAAGGTGACCAAATCTGCCCCACGAGGCAACGGGTCATGCAAAAAATTTCCGGGACACAAAGTCAAACGGTCGAGCAACCCTTTGCTTTGAAAATTGGCTTTGGCCAACTCGAGCACGGGCGGCAAATCAAACAATTTCAATTGCAGATGTTGGGCATACAAGGCCAGTTCGCTGGCAAATCGACCTTTGCCAGCGCCGACATCCAACACGCAGCGATGCTCTTCAAAATAGTAGGCCGTCAGGATTTCTTGCACCACAAACTCTTGCGAGGAAGCCATCAAATCCGAATAGCGACTGAACTTGTCTTGGGCCGCACGATCAGCCGCTTGCGCATCGTGGGCATAAGGCCAATATTCCGCCATGCTGCCCTGCCAGGCGTTGTTTAAAAAAGCAAGCGGGTCTTGCATGTCCTGGTACAGCAAATGGTTGTGCTCGACCATGGCCCCGATCCCCGGATGCATGGCCAGAGGAACACCCAAAGCGCCCAATCCAAATCTTTGATGGCTGCGTCGCTCCAACAGACCCAAAGAAACGGCGGACAGCAACAAACGCTGCAATGCTTGCTCTGGCAACTGCGTTTGAAGTGAGATTTGCTGGAGGTCTAGAGGCCTGTGGTGCAGCATTTTGAACAGGTCTAAACGAACGCATCCAAGCAATACCTGTGAGTACACAAAGCCAGACATCAGATCGAAAATTTGCTGTGTTCGACGCTTGGTGATCCAACGCGTCAAGGGGTTGCTCAACGACCATTGGTACAGGCGCGGACTGGCATACAAACGCTCCAACCACTGAAGCACTTGGTCATGCCAAGTACTCACGTTCATCAGCGCATCAGGCAAACGAGTGACATTCATAGGCTTGGTCATTGGATGATTTGCTGTTGACGTTTGGCACGCACGCCTGAAACCGGCGCCTTGGAAGACTTGGTGCTTGCCGCGCGTTTCCGATAGTCTTCACACATAGATTTAGGCACCAAGCGCTGCGACTCCAGCAAGACCAACTGCATCAGCATCTCTCTGCATGCGCAGTCTGGTATCGCCTTACCGGCTTGGTCGATGAGTGAATCAAAATGGCCGATCGCGCCCTCTAAACCCATGGCTTGCGCTGAGCTGGGTCGCTCGTTGAGTTTGTCTTGCCCAATGGGTTTCCCTAACATCGCGATGTCTCCCAGCACATCACGAATGTCATCGGCAACTTGGTAAGCCTCGCCCAAGAACGCACCCAAGGCAGCCCAAGGCATGGGCGATTGACCGCTGGCAATGGCACCTGCACAGGTGGCTGAAACAAACAATGCACCCGTTTTGGAACGCTGGTACTGCGCCAAATCAGCAGACGTCTCACACTCCCATGCCTGACCAGCCACAATGCCATTGGGCAAGCCGACACCTTGCGACAGGTTGTCCATCAACGCAACCAAGCGCTCGGGGTGATGCCGACCCGCGTTGATCAACACCTGATAGGCCATGACAATCAATCCGTCCCCAGCCAGCAGCGCCAAGGGTTCACCGTAAGCTTTGTGAACAGTTGGCATGCCCCTGCGAAAATCAGCATTGTCAAACGCTGGCATATCGTCATGGACCAGTGACGCACAGTGCATCAGCTCTAAGGCGACTGCTGCCGCGTTGGTCAGCTCGGGCGCATCGTCACCACAGGCAGTGGCCACAGCCAAACAAAGTTGCGGGCGAATTCTGGCGCCCCCTGAAAACACGGCATGGTGCATTGAAGCTTGCAATCGGGGCGGCGCCCCCACGCCGGTGGCCATTGAAAAGTGCGCCTTCAGCGCCTCTTCGGCTCGCATTGATAGACTCATAAAGCCCCCTTTTAAGGAATTTGCACAGATGCCGTGACACCTTGTGCAGTAAATATATCATTACATATGATATTGTCAATGCAGATTGACACCTTTCCGATTTCGGCTTCTTAGACTCGCAGGGGAAAACTCATGGATCAAACGCTTGACACGTACTTACCTGCGGATGACGCGCAAAGGGTATTGCTGCATAACGAAATTCACACCCGACCATCGGCCACATTCAGATTGCCTGCGCTGGTTGTTTATGTCGCCGTCTTAAATTCAAAAGTGTCTATCGCAGAAGAGTTCGAACACCTCAAGCGGCTGCCTCAAACGCAACCGTTGGAACTCGAAGATATGAAGAGTAATTTTTATCAACTTCAGTGCGCGGACTTCAAGGTGATCTGGGAACGGCATTCGGAATTCACGCGTTACACGATTGTTCAATCACTGCCTTCTGGTGCCGAATTGGGAAGCGATTTGCCCGAACTGGGCAGACATGCAGCCACTGGGAACGAATGGCTGAAAACCATTCCAGGCAAAACCATCACGGCCATTCATTTGGGCTTTTTAAATGAAGGGATAGACGACCCTGACGCGTTTTACAAAGCAAAAAAATGGCTGGGGCATGGAACGATGATTGGCTCAAAAATGGGGCGCACGTCGGACAA
>JAIXRH010000112.1 GCA_027485285.1 Comamonadaceae bacterium
AGCGCGAAGTTGCCAAGTGTTGGCATGGCATTGCCATGCGCTGTGCCTTGGCCTGAAGCAACAGCACCACCCGCAGCCACCCACGCCTGCAAACCGCCATCCAGAACGGCCACGGCATTGTGGCCGCACCACTTGAGCATCCACCACAAGCGGCCGCAGTGGTTCATGCCGTTGCGGTCGTACGCCACCACTTGGGTGTCGTGGTTCAAACCCACGCTTTGTAGCCATGCCGCAAACACCTCGCGCTGGGGCAGCGGGTGACGTCCAGCGTTGACGCGTTTGGAGGCATCGTGTGTGGCAAGGTGCTGGTCTAAGTCGGCGTGTTGTGCGCCTGCGATGTGTTGTTCGAGATACTGCGCATGGCCCTTGGAAGGGTTCATCAAATCAAAAGAGCAGTCGAACACAGCCAAGGGCGTGCCGTTGGCTTGCAAGGTTTGGAGTTGAGCAACAGAAATGAGCGTGGTGAACATGGGGGTTTCCTTTCAGTGTTCTTCTGCAGGTGCGTTGGGGGCTGCACGGGCGCGCAGCAAGGTGGCGGTCATGCCGCTGACAACGATGAGTGCCATGCCAGCCCAACCGACAAGAGGAATGTCGTCACCAAACAGCAGCAAGCTGTAGAGCGCGGCAAACACAATGCCTGAGTATTGCAAGTTGGCCACTACCAGAGTGGCGCCTTGGCTGTAAGCGCGAGTCATGCACAACTGACCGAGTGAGGCAAACACGCCCACTGGCAACAGCCACACGGCATGCTGCCAGTGCCATTCAGACACACCGGCAAAGCCCATGCCGATCAGCCCAGCCACCGCCGTACCCAAGGCAAAGTAAAACACGGTGCGAGAGGCGGGCTCACCCAGGCGGTCCAGCGCCATGACCTGCATGTAGGCAAAGGCGGCGCCAAAGCCCGACATCAAACCGATGAGGCCAGCAAAAATTTGGTTTTGATCAACCGTGGGTCGCAGCATCATCACCACCCCAACAAAGCCCGCAATCACACTCAAAGCCAGTGGCCCTTGTGACCAAGCGCTGCGACCGTCTTGAGGGTTCCAGTTGACCAGCGAGCCACCCACGATGAAGGCCGCAATCCACACGCTGCTCATGTAGTTGAGCGTCATTGCCGTGGCCAGTGGCAAATGGGCAATGGCATAAAACCAAGCGCTGAGCGACGACACACCAATGGCCGAGCGCCACAGATGCATGCCTGGATACTGCGTGCGCAGCGACACTTTTTGTTGTTTCGCCAGGATGGATAAAAAAATCACGCCCACCACGCCGCGGTAAAACACCAGTTCAGCCGAGTTGAAGTGTTGTGAACCAAACTTCACGCAAACCCCCATGGTGGCAAAAAAGGCTGCGGCTAGCAGCATCCACAGGGCTTGCATGGAGGCGGTTTAGCGTTGCGTGAAGTTGAGCTTGCCGCGGTACCACTCATGGAAGTGCTGCATGCCATCTTCCATGGGGCTTTGGTAGGGGCCGACTTCGTTGTCCCCACGGTCCATCAAGGCTTTGCGGCCTGCGTCCATGCGCTCGGCAATTTCGTCGTCCTCGATGCAAGTTTCCATGTATGCCGCTTGCTGGGCTTCGACAAATTCGCGCTCGAAGGCCACGATTTCTTCTGGGTAATAAAACTCCACCCTGTTCAGCGTTTGGGTGGGGCTGATGGGATGCAGGGTAGAGACTGTCAACACATGCGGGTACCACTCGACCATGATGTGAGGGTAGTAGGTGAGCCAAATGGCACCGCGCTCGGGGAGTTCACCGTTGCGGTATTTCAGCAACATGTCGTGCCAAGTTTGGTAGGTGGGCGAACCCGGTTTGCCAAACCCTTGTGACACCCCCACGGTTTGCACCGAATAGTTGTCTTTGAATTCCCAGCTCAGGTCGTCGCAGGTGACGAACTGCCCCAGACCCGGGTGGAAGGGGCCAACGTGGTAGTCCTCTAGGTAGACCTCAATGAAGGTCTTCCAGTTGTAGTTGCAAGTGTGCAGCTCGATGCGGTCAAGGGCGAAGCCTGTGAAGTTCAGTGCTGCACGCGGGCCCATGTTGGCCAAGTCGGCTTCGATGTCCACGCCATTGTCTTCAAACAACAAGCCGTTCCACTCGCGCAGTTTGTAGTTGCTGAGGTTCAGGCACGGGTCGTGCGAAAAGTGGGGCGCGCCCAGCAGTTCGCCTGAGGGGGCATAAGTCCATCGGTGCAAGGGGCACACAATGTTGCCACCTGCAGAGCCGGGGGCTTGGGTGTGGAGAGAGCCACGGCCCTTGAGCATCACAGCTTGGCGATGTCGGCACACGTTGGATATCAGCTCTACACCGTTGGCCGAGCGCACGAGCGCGCGCCCTTCGCTTTCATGCGGCAAAGCGTAGTAGTCGCCCACATTGGGCACGGCAAGCTGATGACCCACATAACGAGGGCCTTGTTGAAAGATGGTCTTCAGTTCGCGCTGAAAAAGCGCTTCATCGAAATAACTGGTAACTGGTAGTTGGCTGTGCGCCTGCTGCAGTTGAAGACTTAAATCAGACATGGGTGACCTGACCTAAAGACTCCCCACAGGGAGAGATGTGAAAAATAGATTGACCAGAAGATCAATCAGGGACAGCTATTGTAGCCAAGGGCTGTGACGCGGGGTCGTTGCGGCCTAAAATACCAAGCTATTTGACACATTTCAAACACGGATATCCGCTCACCATGCCCAAGGCTACAACCCCCCCAAGCGACGCAGACACTGTGCCAATCAGCTATGAAACTGCTTTGAAAGAGCTCGAAGGCTTGGTGCAACAGATGGAGTCGGGCCAGTTGCCTTTGGCCGATTTGTTGTCTGGCTACCAACGTGGCGCGGAACTGTTGAGCCACTGCCGCGCGCAGTTGGATGCCGTGGAACAGCAAATCAAGGTGCTCGACAACGGGGCTTTGAAAACTTGGACACCCACGTGAGTACAGCCATGCCGCAACCCATGACAGCCGCTGACCTTGACCAATGGAGCCACCAAGCGCTGGTTCGCGTTGAAGATGCTTTGTCGAGCTGGATCAGCCCACAAGCCCCTGCTGGATTGGGCGAGGCCATGCGCTACGCCGTGTTGGATGGTGGCAAACGCTTGCGTCCCTTGTTGGTGTTGGCGGCGCGTGAGGCCGTGGCCCACGCCACGAAAGACGCTGCCTTGGACGAAGCCGCATTGCGTGCCGCGTGTGCGGTGGAGTTGATTCACGCCTATTCACTGGTGCATGACGACATGCCTTGCATGGACAACGACGTGTTGCGCCGTGGCAAGCCCACCGTGCATGTGCAGTTCGGCGAAGCCCAAGCCTTGTTGGCGGGTGACGCCTTGCAGGCGCTGGCCTTTGAATTGCTCACGCCCGATGCATCCGCCATTCCTGATGGCGTGCAAGCGCGGTTGTGCCGTTTACTGGCCACGGCCGCAGGACATGCTGGCATGGCGGGTGGCCAAGCGATCGACCTGGCCAGCGTGGGCATGGCCTTGAACGAAGATCAGCTGCGTCAGATGCACCGCCTGAAAACCGGTGCCTTGCTAGAAGGCAGTGTCATGATGGGCGCGGCCTGTGGAGACACCTCGCCCCAAGCCTTGAGTGGGTTAAAGCGTTACGGCGAAGCATTGGGCTTGGCCTTTCAAGTGGTGGACGATATTTTGGATGTCATCGCCGACTCCGCCACGCTGGGTAAAACCGCAGGCAAAGACGCGGCCAATGACAAACCCACTTATGTGTCCTTGTTGGGTTTGGAAGAGGCCAAGTCATATGCGCAGTCGTTGCTACGCGAGGCATTGGATGCCTTGCGCAGCACAGGTTTGACGCACACCCACACGCTGGCCGCTTTGGCCGAGCGTGTGGTGAACCGAAACACGTGAACACCCATGCCTAATTTGTTGCAAACCATCCATTCACCCACAGACCTTCGGGCTCTGACGCGCCAACAGCTGCCAGCGCTGGCCGATGAATTGCGCGCTTTCTTGCTGAACAGCGTGGCCAAAACAGGCGGCCACCTGAGCTCCAACCTCGGCACAGTGGAGCTGACCGTGGCCTTGCACTATGTGTTCAACACGCCGTATGACCGCATCGTGTGGGACGTGGGTCATCAAACTTACCCGCACAAAATTCTGACGGGCCGCCGTGACCAGATGGGCACGCTGCGTCAGCGCCACGGCTTGAGCGGCTTTCCGCGTCGTGACGAAAGCGCTTACGACACCTTTGGGACCGCCCATTCGTCCACCAGTATTTCAGCCGCGTTGGGGATGGCCATTGCCGCCCAGCAAAAAGGCGAACAACGCCATGCCATCGCCGTGATCGGTGATGGCGCCATGACCGCTGGCATGGCGTTTGAGGCCTTGAACAACGGGGGGGTGTCCACGTCTCAGTTGCTCGTCATCTTGAACGACAACGACATGTCCATCAGCCCGCCTGTGGGTGCGCTCAATCGCTACTTGGCGCAACTCATGAGCGGCAAGTTTTATGCGACGGCCAAAGAGGTGGGCAAGCAGGTGCTCAAAGGCGCACCGCCGCTGTTTGAACTGGCCAAGCGTTTTGAAGAGCACGCCAAAGGCATGGTGGTGCCTGCCACCTTGTTTGAAAAATTCGGCTTCAATTACATCGGCCCGATTGACGGGCACGACCTCGATTCGCTCATTCCCACGCTCGAAAACATCAAGCACCTAGACGGCCCCCAGTTTTTGCATGTGGTGACCAAAAAGGGCCAAGGCTACCAACTGGCCGAGGCCGACCCTGTGGCCTACCACGGCCCTGGTAAGTTCGATCCCGCGGTGGGCTTGGTGCCTTCCACCACCGTGGCCAAAACCACCTTCACCCAAGTGTTCGGTCAATGGCTGTGCGACATGGCCGCGCATGACCCCCGGTTGGTGGGCATCACGCCAGCCATGCGCGAAGGCTCGGGCATGGTGACTTTTCACAAGCTTTTCCCCGAGCGTTACCACGACGTGGGCATTGCCGAACAGCACGCCGTCACGTTTGCCGCAGGTTTGGCTTGCGAGGGCTTGAAGCCTGTGGTGGCCATTTACTCCACCTTCTTGCAGCGTGCGTATGACCAAGTCATTCATGACGTCGCTTTGCAAAAGCTACCCATGGTGCTGGCGTTGGACCGCGCAGGCATTGTGGGCGCGGATGGCGCCACGCATGCCGGCCTCTACGACATCCCGTTCATGCGCTGTATTCCCAACGTCAGCATGGCTTGCCCCGCGGACGAAAACGAATGCCGACAGTTGCTGACCACTGCCTATCAACAAGACCATTGCGTGGCCGTGCGTTACCCGCGCGGTGCGGGTGTGGGCGTCCCTGTGCAGCCTGGCTTGGAGGCCTTGCCATTTGGCAAAGGCGAGGTGCGTCGGGAAGGCAAGCGCATTGCCATTCTCGCGTTTGGCACCTTGCTCTATCCAGCGCTGCAAGCGGGCGAGGCACTCAATGCCACCGTGGTGAACATGCGTTGGGCCAAGCCACTCGACACCGAGTTGTTGGCCAACATGGCGGCCACGCACGACGCCTTGGTCACCGTGGAAGAGGGCGCGATGATGGGGGGGGCTGGCTCGGCGGTCTTGGAAGCTTTGCAAAATATGCAACACGTCAAACCCGTGTTGGTGTTGGGCATTGGTGATGTGTTCACTGAGCACGGCGACCCAGCGGGATTGTTGGCCGAGTTGGGGCTGGATGCAGCAGGCATTCAAGCATCCATTCAAAAGCGCTTTGCAAGCTTTTTGAACTAACTTGGCATTGAAGTAATTTCACGCCCGTAAAAGAATTTTGAATTACAAGTTCTTCAGGGGTAAACCCGTGCGCCTTCAGGCATTTGCAACTGCATACAATCCCACATCTCTGACAGGCAGAGCTACCTAACAGTTCGCCTTCAAAAGATATGTCTCAACAACTCAAGGGAGTCTCAAATGGACCGTCGTTCCGTCATTAAAAACGCAGGTATTGCAGGTATTTTGGCTGCTGGTGTATCACCCGCAGTGCATGCACAGCAACAGGCCAACATTCGCTGGCGCTTGGCTTCAAGCTTTCCTAAGGCGCTCGACACCATTCACGGTGCAGCCGATACGTTCGCCAAGGCTGTCAAAGCCATGTCAGGTGGCAAGTTCGAAATTTCGGTGCACGCGGCCGGCGAAATCATGCCCGCTTTCGGCGTGGTGGACGGTGTGCAACAGGGCTCTATCGAAATGGCGCACACAGCCCCTTACTACTTTTTCGGTAAGGACGAAACCTTTGCCTTGGGTTGTGCCATTCCTTTCGGTTTGAACAGCCGTCAAATGACAGCCTGGATGTACGAAGGCAACGGTATGAAGCTGATGCGCGAGTTCTACGCCAAGTACAACATCGTCAACTTCCCAGGCGGCAACACAGGCGCACAAATGGGTGGCTGGTTCCGCAAGGAAATCAAATCAGTGGCTGACCTCAAAGGCTTGAAGTTCCGTATCGGCGGCTTCGGCGGCAAAGTGTTGGAGCGTTTGGGCGTTGTGCCACAAAACATTCCTGGCGGCGATATTTACCCAGCTTTGGAAAAAGGCACCATCGACTCAGCCGAGTGGATTGGCCCTTATGACGATTTGAAATTGGGCTTCAGCAAGGTGGCGCCTTTCTACTACTACCCAGGTTTCTGGGAGGGTGGCCCACAGCTCGACTTCTTCATCAACGACAAAGCCTTCAATGCGCTATCCCCCGAGTACAAGGCCATCGTGGAAGCTGCTGCTGCCATGGCGCACACCGACATGCAAGCCAAGTACGACGCGCGTAACCCTGCTGCCTTGAAGCAGTTGGTTGGCTCGGGCACCAAGTTGCGCGAGTTCCCAAAGGACGTGATGGCTGCCGCCTTCAAAGAGTCGATGGCGTTTTACAACGAGATCTCTGCCAAGAATGAAAACTGGAAAAAGGTTTACGCCGATTACTCCAAGTTCCGTGCTGACTCCAACTTGTGGTTCCAATTCACGGAAGCCAAGTTTGACTCGTTCATGCAAAAGCAAAAGCTGTAATTCAGCCTTCGCTTGAGCACAAAAAACCGCGCCTCGGCGCGGTTTTTTCATGGTTAATTTGCGGCTGTCCGCCAGTCCGTTTTAAAACTCACGAAACGCAGACAGCTCGGCACTCAGTCGTTTGCACTCGTCTTGCACCTGCTGGCTGCTCACGTAGAACACGGCAAACTTGCCCATCAAGGTGCGCACATAAAAGCGCGGCGCCATGAACCACTCCAAACCGCGAATACGGATGAGTTTGGCGTAGGCCAGCTCGTCGTAGCCCATGTGCTTGTCCCAAATCCAAGTTTGGTGAATGCCTGTGGCATCCAGACGGGAGCGGCTGAACATGACATGCCAAGTGGTCCAGGCCAGCAAGCACCACCCCAACACAAACCAACCTGCCGCTCGAAGACCCTCTATGCCTGTGTCACCGCCAAATTTACCTTGTTGCCACAGGCTGAGCAGCCAATAGCCAGAGCCCAGAAGGGTCGCCCATGTGATGGCTTGGAAGGCTCGCGAGAAAGCAGGGCCTTCGATGGTGTCGGTGGTGGGATGAAACACAAAGGGTTTGGGGCCTAAGGCGGCCAGCGGTGCCTCGGGTGAGTCAGTGTTGGGCGTTGGGTCTGTGGAGGACATATGGCGTGCTTTGCTCTGGCAAGAAAAAGCCCCTCTCGGAGTTGCCGGAGGGGCTGGTTGTCGGGGCAGACCTTATTTTTTAAACAAGTCTTCCATGCGTTTTTGCTCTTCAGCAGCGCTTTCGCCAGCAGAAGGTTTGACGCCGTCGAGTTTGAGTTCGGCTTCTGGCACTTCTTGCTCGGTGGGCATTTCAATCACCACTTTGTCAAGGTCGACCTTTTCTTCTTTGTCCAAGAACATGGTCACGGTCTCGGGCACGAAGATCACGATCACCACCAAGATCAGCTGCATGATCACCCAAGGGATGGCTCCCATGTAGATGTCATTCGATTTAACGGGCTTCTCGATGCGCCCCTCTTTGAACAAGGTGTCGGCAATGCCGCGCAAGTAAAACAGCGCAAAGCCGAACGGCGGATGCATGAAGCTGGTTTGCATGTTCACGCACAGCAGCACGCCGAACCACACCATGTCAATGCCCATCTTGTCGGCAACGGGGCCAAGCATGGGCAAGATGATGAAGGCGATTTCAAAGAAGTCCAAAAAGAACGCCAAGAAGAAGATGAAAATGTTCACCACCACGAGGAAGCCCACTTGGCCACCTGGCAAACCGGTCAGCAAGTGCTCTACCCATTTGGCACCGTCCACGCCTTGGAACACCATCGAGAAGACGCGTGAACCGATCAAGATGAACACCACCATGGCTGTCAGGCGCATGGTGCTGTTCATGGCGTCCCAAATCAGTTGTCTGTCCAAACGCTGATGGATGGCAGCCAAAATCAAGGCACCCACGCAGCCCATGGCACCCGCCTCGGTGGGGGTGGCGATGGCCGTGTCAATGCCGGGCAAGCCGCCCATCGAACCCAACACCGCAAAAATCAAGAAGGCCGATGGGATGATGCCGCGCAAGCACTTCATCCACAGGTGAAAACCATCGGCCGTGCGTGCTTCTTTGGGGATGCCAGGCACATGCTCAGGCTTGATGATGCTGAGTCCGAAGGTGTAGAGCGCAAAGATGGCAACTTGCAAGATGGATGGGCCCCAAGCACCTTTGTACATGTCGCCCACCGAGCGGCCGAGCTGGTCAGCCATCACCACCAACACGAGTGAGGGGGGCACCAACTGCGTGATGGTGCCTGATGCCGCCAGCACGCCGGTGGCGTAGCGCATGTTGTAGCCGTAGCGAATCATCACGGGCAATGAAATCAAAGCCATGGCAATCACTTGACCGGCCACCGTGCCGGTGATGGCGCCCAAGATGAAGCCCACGATGATGACCGAGTAGCCCAAGCCACCGCGCACGGTGCCAAAGAGCTGGCCCATGGAGTCGAGCATGTCCTCAGCGAGGCCACACTTTTCAAGAATGGCGCCCATAAAGGTGAAGAAGGGAATGGCCAGCAGCAAGTCGTTGCTGAGAATTCCAAAAATGTTCAACGGCAAGTTGGACATGAAGCTCACGGGGAACCAGTCCATGCTGATGGCAAAGAGGCCACAAGCCAAGCCTAAGAATGACAGCGAGAACGCGACGGGGAAGCCAATCAACATGGTCAGCACAAGGCCGGCAAACATGATGGGTGCGAAGTTTTCCATTTGCATGATCATGCGTCCTTATTGCACTGGCTTTTCGTAGTGCGTGTCCATTTCAAACTTGCCCTGCAAGTAAGACACGCGCTTGATGATTTCGCTCAAACCTTGCAGGAACATCCAAGCAAAGCCCAAGGGGAGAAGAAGCATGGCGGGCCAACGAATCAGGCCGCCTGCGTTGCTAGACATTTCGTTGGTCACAAACATTTTGAGAAACAAAGGAAAGCTCAACCACGCCAACATGGCCATGACAGGCAACAAGAACACGACCAAGCCAAACAAGTCCACGTAAACAGGGCCCTTGCCTTTGAGCTTGCCGTAAAACAAGTCCACGCGCACGTGTTCGTTGAGTTTGAGCACCAAGGGAGCACCCAACATCACCGTGGCTGCGAACAAATACCACTGAATTTCGAGCCAGCCGTTTGAGCTGAGATCAAAGCCATAACGAATGAATGCATTGCCTGCCGAGATCAAGGCCGCTGCTAAAACGCCAAATGCCGCCACGTGGCCAAATTGCTCACTGATGCGGTCAACGCCTAATGCAAATTTAAGAAGTTTTGACACTGAGTGCCTCCATTTTTGCCAACCCGCGATGGTACCAAGACTCAGGCTCTGTCAGTCCCTCTTGACTTGAAGATTTATGGGCTTGTTTGAAAAAAGTTCAAACAAGCAATCAGGGGGTTAACCCATTTTCTTGGCGCGCGGGAAGACCCACCAAGGCAAGCGTTTGCTGAGCGATTGCACCTCGCCGCTGTGGTGGGTTTGGTAGCCGGGCAAAGAGTTCAGCGCCTGTTGCCAAGTGTGGTCTTGCAAAAATTGGCACAGAGCTTGGGTCGCAGGTGTGTCGAGCGCAGACTTGAGACACACCAAATGAAACACCTCTTGCACCAGAGGCACAAAGCCAAGTCCACGTGCACGTGCCGTGCTTTCAATGCCCAGACCCACATCGCAGCGACCAGAGGCAATGGCCTCGGCCAGCGCTGTGTGCGAGGGCTCTTCGTCGGGCCAGTTGTTCAGGTCTTCGATGCTCAGTTGCGCTTGAGCCAGCAAGTCGTCTAGCAACACGCGCGTGCCCGTGCCGGGGCTGCGTTGCACGAAGCGGGCTTTTGTTTTGACCACATCGGCCAAGCTGTGCAGTTGCTTGGGGTTGCCAGTGGCCGTGATGAGGCCTTGGGTGCGCGTGGCAAAACCAATGATTTTGTGCAGACCGGGTTGGAGTAAATCGCGGTAAGCCTTGGCGGTGAACGAGGTCTCACTGGGGTGGCTTTGGGTATGAAACCCTGCCAAGGTGCAACGGCCTTCGTTGAGGGCGCGGATAGCGTCCACACTGCCGCAAAAGCGGATGTCCAAGTGCAGGCCCGCGGTGGCCGCGTGTTCACGCAAACGGGGCAAGGCGTCGTCGTGGCTGGCGTAGAGGGTCAGCACATGGGCGGCGGGGTCAAAGGCCACGGCAAAGGTGCGCTCTAGATCGGCGCGCAGGGCTTCGAGTTGGGGGGCCAATCGCGCTTGGGTTTGGCGCTCGGCCCACATGAGCTTGCCACCAAATTCAGTGAGCTTGGCCGACTGGCCTTTTTCCCAAATGATGAGCTCGTGGCCCAACACATCTTCCCAGCGCTTGAGCTCGCCCCAAACGTGGCGATAAGAAAAATTGAGCTCGCGCGCCGCCGCCGAGATAGAGCCCTTTTGGTCGACGGCTTGCAATAAGTCCATCAGGGGATGACGCAACAACGCGGCCTCATTGTTGGCGGTGGTGTCGGTGTCATCGCGGTGACTGAGGGTGTAGTGAAGGCTGACGCTATGCACGAATTTACATATGGTGGGGGATTGGGTAGCTGGCTACGATAACTGAAGTTTTGATTGATTTATGACGACGCTGACCGATACCGCGCTGACTGCGCTTCATTTACTGACCGAATTAGACCCCGTGCTTTGGTCCATCGTGGGACGCTCCCTGTGGGTCAGCGTGCTGGCCACCGCTATCGCGTGCAGCTTCGGTGTGGTGCTGGGCGCTTGGCTGGGCGTGGCACGTTTTGCAGGGCGCGATGCGCTGCTGACGGTGCTCAACACCTTGCTGGCGCTGCCTTCGGTGGTGGTGGGATTGTTGGTGTATTTGCTGCTGTCGCGCACGGGGCCATTGGGGTCTTTGGGTTGGTTGTTCAGCCTCAAGGCCATGGTGTTGGCGCAGGCCATGTTGGTGTTGCCTGTGGTCACGGCGCTGACGCGCCAGTGTGTGGAAGATGCTGAGCGCAACCACGGCGAGCAGCTGCAATCGTTGGGTGCAAAGCCTTGGTTGCGCAGTGTGTTGCTGGCTTGGGACGAGCGCTATGCCTTGCTCACCGTGTTGATTGCGGCCTTTGGGCGTGCCATTTCTGAGGTGGGCGCGGTGATGGTGGTGGGCGGCAACATCGAAGGCTTCACGCGTGTGATGACCACCGCCATTGCGCTGGAAACCAGCAAGGGCGACTTGCCTTTGGCGCTGGCCTTGGGATTGGTGCTGATGGGTGTGGTGCTGCTTTTGAATGTGTTGATTTCTGTTCTGCGCCGATGGCGACAGCGCATCGACGGTGCAGGCGCAGACCCCGTTCGAGGGATGCTGGTATGAACGCGGTCCTGACCTTGCAAGAGGTGTCGGTGCAGTTCGACACGCATTTGGCTTTGCACGGGGTGAATCTGCGCATGCAAGCGGGTGAGCGTGTGGCCTTGGTGGGCGCGAACGGCTCTGGCAAAAGCACCCTGTTGCGCGTGGCGCATGGTTTGCTCAGGGTGTCCAGTGGCCGTGTGTTGGCGGCGCCCGAAGCGCGGCAAGCCATGGTGTTTCAACGTCCGCACATGCTGCGCACCTCGGTGCTGAGTTTTGTGGTTTGGGGTTTGTGGCTGCAAGGCATGCCTTGGATCGAGGCGCGTGGGCGAGCGATGCAGGCGCTTGAGCGTGTGGGTTTGCAAGACATGGCCGAGCGCTCAGCGCGCACATTGTCGGGAGGCCAGCAACAGCGCTTGGCCTTGGCTCGCGCGTGGGCTTTGAAGCCGAGCTTTGTGTTGCTGGACGAGCCCACGTCTAGCCTGGACCCGCATGCCAAACGTGAGGTGGAGCGCTTGCTGGCGGAGTGGGTGGCAGCATCGAACGTGAGCCTGCTGTTCAGCAGCCACAACTTGGGGCAAGTCAAACGTTTGGCGACACGGGTGATTTATTTGGAGGCAGGGCGCGTATTGGCCGACCTGCCGGTGGAAGAGTTTTTCAATCGACCTTTGGGTGAGAGTCACCCTGAGGCACATTTGTTTTTAAAGGGAGAGTTGGGATGACACGTCGTACGCATTTAATTTCATTGGCAGGTTGGCTGGCCGTGGCTTTGACACTGGGTAGCAGCGTGGCTCAGGCACAAGCGCCCAGCATGGTGATGGCTTCCACCACGTCCACCGAGCAGTCGGGTTTGTTCTCGCATTTGCTGCCGGCTTTCAAGCAAGCCTCGGGCATTGACATCAAGGTGGTGGCTTTGGGGACGGGCCAAGCGCTGGACACAGGCCGCCGCGGCGATGCGGATGTGTTGTTTGTGCACGACCAAGTGGCCGAAGAAAAGTTTGTGGCTGAGGGCTTTGGCGTGAAACGTCTGCCTGTGATGTACAACGATTTCGTGTTGGTGGGTCCGGCCAATGACCCTGCCAAAGCACGCGGCAAAGACATTGTGTCGGCCTTGCAAAAAGTGGCTGGCACGCAAGCGGGCTTTGTGTCTCGCGGTGACAAGAGTGGCACACATGCAGCCGAGCTGCGCTTTTGGAAACAAGCTGGCTTAGACAACAAAGGCGCTGGTTACAAAGAGTGTGGCTGCGGCATGGGTCCCGCCTTGAACATTGCATCGTCTACGGGCGCATATGCGCTGACAGACCGTGGCACTTGGTTGAACTTCAAGAACCGCCAAGATTTGCAAATCTTGGTCGAAGGCGACAAGAGCTTGTTCAACCAGTACGGCGTGATGGTGGTCAACCCCGCCAAGCACCCACATGTCAAGGTGGACTTGGCGCAGAAGTTTGTGGACTGGGTGGTCTCACCTGCGGGACAAGCCTCAATCAACGGCTACAAAATTGGCGGCGAGCAATTGTTCTTCGCCAACGCCAACAAATAAGCCCTCCCGGTGCGGCTAGGATTCATGCATGCGCATCGAATCTTTAGCCTGCATGGCCCTGAGCGATGGGCCTGGTGCACAGGCCTTTTTCACCGAGGTGCAAGCGCTCGCCGCGCAATGTGGTGTGGCCTTGCGCCCGCCACCGCCTGAGCCCACCACATGCTGTGGGCGCGGTTGCAATGGCTGTGTGTGGGAAGGTTTTTTCACAGCCGCTGAAGACTGGCGTGCAGATGCGCTGGAAGCTTTGCGCACTGCTAAGGATTTTTAGCAAACGCTTGACCATTGACGGTCAACCCTTGATCTGACAACTGCTTGGCTTTGTTTTGGCGAATGCCTGAAACGCGTTGCATCAGGTCCTGCCAATCTTTAAAGGGCCCATTTGATCGGGCTTTCAGCACCTTGGCGCTGAGCGCAGGGCCCATGCCTTTGACGCTGTCTAGCTCGGCTTCATTGGCTTGGTTGATGTCCAGCGCAAGGGCTGTGTTGCAGCACATCAGTGCGATCACGGTGCACAACAACACAACAGCCAGCACGCGTGATAAGCGGTGCTGCTCCCAGCGTTTCGCTGCTTTGAACACCGATGGATCACCCAAGATGGTTAACAGTGCCCACATCGATGGGATGCTTATTGACTCAAGGTCGCCATGTATTGCGTGACACCGCTTTGCACATCGGCAAAAACGTATTCGCAGCCGCTGGCGCGCAGGTGGGTCAAGTCAGCTTGTGTGAAGCACTGGTATTTGCCACGCAGTGCGTCGGGGAAGGGCACGTATTCGATCAAGCCTGCTTTGGCAGCACCGGCCAAGTCCAACGCCGCTTCTCCTTTTTTGGCACGCATGGCATTGACCACGGACAAGGCCACATCGTTGAAAGGCTGAGCGCGGCCTGAGCCAAGGTTGAAGATGCCCGATTTGTCTGGGTTGTCCAAGAACCACAGGTTCACAGCCACGACGTCGTCAATGAACACGAAGTCGCGCATTTGTGCGCCTTGGGCGTAGCCGCCGTAGTCACCAAACAACTTCACTTTGCCTTCTGCGTTGAATTGGTTGAACTGGTGAAACGCCACGCTGGCCATGCGGCCCTTGTGTTGTTCGCGCGGGCCGTACACGTTGAAGTAGCGAAAACCCACGACTTGGCGCTTGAATTTTTTGAAGTTGTTGTTGCACTCCAAACGCATGCGTTGGTCAAACAACAACTTGGAGTAGCCGTACACATTGAGCGGCAACTCAAACTCGGGCGACTCCACAAAGGTTTCGCTGCCGCCGTAGGTGGCGGCGGATGACGCATAGAGCAAACGTGTACCGGCCTGTTGGCAGGCATTGAACAAACCACATGACAAGGTGTAGTTGTTGTCCATCATGTATTTGCCATCGCTCTCCATGGTGTCGCTGCAAGCGCCTTCGTGGAACACGGCTTCGACTTTGCCAAAGGCGTTTTCGGCAAAGAGTTCATAAAACACATCTTTGTCGAGGTAGTCGGCAATCTTCAAATCGGCAATGTTGCGAAACTTGTCGCCCTCGGTCAGGTCATCGACCGCGATGATGTTGTGGATGCCGCGAGCGTTCAAGCCCTTGATGATGTTGCTGCCGATAAAACCAGCAGCGCCTGTGACGACAATTTTCATAACTTCTCCAGCGGCACAAGGGCCATATTTAGGCCATCAATTCTTCGTAACTCACGGTAGCCGTCCCAAACTTACCCACCACCACGCCGCCCGCTTTGTTGGCCAAAGGCATGGCATCGCGCAGGCTCAGGCCAGCAGCGACCAAACTCGCCAAAGTGGCAATCACGGTATCGCCAGCACCGGTGACGTCAAAGACTTCGCGTGCTTGGGCAGACACCGTCAGCTCGCCTTGCGCGTCAAACAAAGTCATGCCTTCTTCGCTGCGGGTCAGCAGCAAGGCGTCGAGCTGGAGGTTTTGGCGCAAGGCGTGGGCTTTTTGTACCAGCTCGGCTTCGGTGCGCCATTTGCCAATGACTTGTTCCAGCTCGGCACGGTTGGGCGTGATGCACGTGGCACCTGCGTAGCGTGAGTAGTCGCTGCCCTTGGGGTCGATCAACACCGCCTTGCCAGCGGCGCGAGCCGCCGTGATCATGTGCGACACATGGGCCAAGCCGCCTTTGCCGTAGTCGGAGAACAGCACCACCTTGTGTGCGGGGAGCAGTTTTAGAAATTGGTCAGTCTGCGAGGCCAGCACTTCGTTTTGTGGCGTGTTTTCGAAGTCCACGCGCAGCAGCTGTTGTTGACGGCCAATCACGCGCAGCTTGACGGTGGTTTTCAGTTGGCTGTCGCGGCCCAAGTGTGACGCGATGCCGGTCTTGGCCAACAGATCTTCCAGCAAGTGGCTGGCATCATCGTCCCCGACGACCGACAAAAGCGAGGCTTGGCCACCCAAGCTCACCACGTTGTAGGCCACGTTGGCACAGCCACCCAAACGGTTTTCTTCGCGCGTGATGCGCACGACCGGCACGGGCGCTTCGGGGCTGATGCGGTCGACTGCGCCATACCAGTAGCGGTCGAGCATCACATCACCGACGACCAAGACGTGGGCATGGCTGAGTTGCTGTGGGGTGATGTTCATAGTTCCTCCACGCGTCGTGCGGGGTAGCTGTCCCAAGCTTGGCAGCCCGGACAATGCCAAAAGTGTTGGCTGGCTTCAAAGCCGCAAGCGGCGCAACGGTAACGCTGCAATGGCTTGGCGGCGCGTTCAAGTGCGCGTTGTACTTGCGGGTGAAATTCTTCGTGCTCAAACTTCTCGTTGGCAATCCACTGCGTGGCAGCCACCAATGAAGGTTCGCGTTCCAAGTGCTTGGCGAACAAGTTGCTTGTCTGAGTGTCGCCTTGCGCTTTGTGCAAGGTGACGATGGCGTTGAGCACATCGAGCGACGGTGTGTTGACGTAACTTGTTTCTAGCAAGGCCAAGGCTTTGGCACTGCAGTTCAAGTTCTGTGCCAAAGCAGCCAGCTTCGGCGCGACCAAAGGCAAAGACGCGGGCACTTGCATGGCCAAGTTTTCTAGCGTGGCATAGGCCTCGGTGGCGCGGCCAGTTTGCTCATACGTTTTCGCCAAGGCCATGCGCGCGCGCGCGTTGTTGGGTGCGGCTTCAGTGGCTTGCTTCAACAAGACCGTGATCTGATCTGCATACTGGGCCACGTCAAGGCTTTCGGCTTCTTCGCACAGGTAGTGCGCCAGTCGGCCTTGAAAACTGCCTTGGCCGCTGTCGCCCAATTTTTGGGCAACCACTGAAGCTTTGGCCCAATCGCGTGAGCGTTCGTAAATGCTCAGCAAAGCCAAGTGTGCTTGCGCTTCGTGCGCTGTGCCTTCGAGTTTGCTCAGGGCTTCTTCGGCGCGGTCGAGCAGGCCTGCTTTGAGGTAATCCAAAGCAAGGGCATGTTGCGCGCGGTGGTGGTCGGCTTGGCTCAAGTCGCCGCGAGACAACAGGTGCTGATGCACACGCACAGCGCGTTCGTATTCGCCACGGCGGCGAAACAAATTGCCCAGAGCAAAGTGCAGCTCAGAGGTGTCGGGGTCGTGTTGTACGGCCTCGATGAAGGCGTCGATGGCTTGGTCTTGCTGTTCGTTCAACAAGTGGTTCAAACCTTTGAAATACGCTTTGGGGGTTTGGCGGTTTTCAAGACGCAGCTGGCGCAAGTCCATGCGCGAGGCCACCCAACCCAAGATGAAGGCCAAGGGCAAACCCAGCAAAATCCAGCTGAGGTCAAGTTCCATGTGTGGGATCCACAGAGGTGGGGGATGAAGCTTGGGCTTCGGGCCCCGGCGTGCTGGCGAGTTGCGCCAAACGGCGGTGCTTCAACCAGCGCGGCACCATGCCAATCACGCCCACCGCCACGCCCATGACGAAGACGGTCAGTAGCACCAAAACCAACGGCGCGCGCCATGTGGTGCCAAAAAAGAAATGGACCACGGCATCGTGTTGGTTGTTCAGCGCGAAAGCGAACAGGGTAAAAAAAATGGCTGCTTTCAGTAAGAACTGAAGCAGCCACATGAGGTTTTTCAAGTTGGCTCCTCTGTGACAGAAACCATTTTAGCCTTGCGGCCGCTTGAAAAAATGCTTTTTTAACCTTTGGGTACAGACCCCGACAATAACTCCTGGGTCCGTGCATCCACCGCTTCGCGCAGGGCTTTACCAGGCTTGAAGTGGGGCACGCGTTTTTCAGGAATCGCCACGCTTTCGCCGGAACGCGGGTTGCGTCCCATGCGAGGCGGGCGACGGTTGATCGAAAAACTGCCAAAGCCCCGTAACTCAATGCGGTGCCCGCGCACCAGCGCGTCGCTCATCGCGTCAAGAAGCGTCTTGACAGCGAACTCGGCATCGCGGTGCGTGAGCTGCCCAAAGCGGGCAGCCAGTTCTTCGACCAAGTCTGAACGGGTCATCAGTTGTTGTCGAGCTTAGCGCGCAACAAAGCGCCCAAGCTGGTGGTACCAGCGTTTTCGCTCTTAGATTGGCTAGACAAGGAAGCCATGGCTTCTTGTTGGTCCACAGCGTCTTTGGCTTTGATGGACAACTGGATGTTGCGGGTCTTGCGATCCACGTTCACCACCACAGCCGTCACTTCGTCGCCCACTTTCAACACGTGGCTGGCGTCTTCCACGCGGTCGCGTGAAATTTCGCTGACGCGCAAGTAGCCGATGATGTCTTCGCCGAGGTCGATTTCAGCGCCCTTGGCATCCACCGTCTTGACCTTGCCGGTGACGGTTTGGCCTTTGTCGTTGATCGACACGAAGGTGGTGAATGGGTCGGAGTCGAGTTGTTTGATGCCCAAGCTGATGCGCTCGCGGTCCACGTCCACAGCCAAGACCAACGCCTCAACTTCTTGGCCCTTCTTGAATTCGCGCACAGCGTTTTCGCCGGTTTCGTTCCAGGACAGGTCGGACAGGTGCACCAGACCGTCGATGCCGGCAGCCAGGCCCACGAACACGCCGAAGTCGGTGATCGACTTGATCGGACCCTTC
>JAIXRH010000021.1 GCA_027485285.1 Comamonadaceae bacterium
ATGGCACGATGATACGGATGGGTTTGGACGGAAATGCCTGAGCCAGAACCTGGCCCGGTAGCAATGCGCAAAGACTTGCCAAGCCCAAAGATGCAGCAATCAGCGAACGTTTTTTCATAGAGTCTCCTGTTATTTCGAAACAGTTTAAGTGAGCGGCGAAAAAATGTCGGCAGGCCGCTGGCATGGTCAAAGGATTGAGGGGTTAATTCGTATCGTCGGCGATTTCGTCCCGGCCGCAACGTTGACCATGGCAATTGCGCCTTCTTTCACACCCCAAGAGCAAAGGCTGTCGCAGGTCCACTTGCCAAAATTTTCTACTGTGTTCTGAGAGAGACTATTTTTTTGTGATCTAAGAACAGTTGTTCCAATCGACTGATCAATTCAGTGTATTCAATCGTTTCTTCTAACGTGTTGCTGGTGCATTGGTAAAAGTGCACGTGGCCTCGCTGTATTTTGACCTCGCACTCGAATAACTTTTCATACAACCTGATGAGCTTGATTTCGTCGACGATGTTCTTTTGAATTCTGCGTAATAACTCGTCAAAGATTTCCGGCGGAAGTTGGGCCAATTGATAATTAGCGAGCGGTAACTCTTCGGCTTTGACTGTTTCAACAACCTGAAGCTGAATAGGTTTGACGGGGAAGCATTCATCAATGATGCTTTCCCAGCTAAGTGCAGGCCGCTTTGGTTGTTTAGCCACCAAGCGCACGAAAAATCTGATTTGGCGCTTGAATGAATTCACCACAATTTCTGCAGTTTCATCAACAAATCTAGAGAGGTCTTGCACAGGTTTCATCGACTCACTTTAGTTGATAAATTTTTTTCAAATGATAGTGGCCCTGTTCTGTTTCAGTTTGCAGCACGCGATCAGCGCACCCAAGCTTCACTGCGTTCCCAAAGGGCGCGTGCAAGCTCAGTGTCTTGGCCCAGGGGCGCGGGTGCTGTGGGTTGGCAGTCAGCGTAGTAAAGCCCGGTCTCAGTCTGCGGCGCATGTAAGGCGCAGTGCAAGGTGGTACGAGCACCTTCTTCGGCGGTCAGCAAGCCACGCAAGCGCAGCAGGGGGCGGGCCCAATTGGGGAGTGCTCGCCAAATCTCAGTGTCCACCACGCCGGGGTGCAGTGAATAGGTCGACACCTGCGTGCCCTGAAGCCGCTTGGCAAGTTCTGCACTGAACAGCAAGTTTGCCAACTTGGAGTTGGCATATTCGCGTATGCCTGTGATGCTGCGGGTGGGCCGGCGCACATCTTCCCAATGAATGCCTGAGGTGCGTTTGTGTGCTCGGCTAGCCACCGTCACCACGCGCGCAGGTGCTGCCGCGATCAAGTGGGGCAGCAGTAGTTGCGTCAGCAGAAAAGGCCCGATGTGGTTGACGCCAAAGGTCATCTCGAACCCATCGATGGTCAGCCCGCGTGCGCCTGCAACGCCCGCGTTGTTGACCAACAGATGCAACGGTAAGTTCAAAGCTGCAAATTCCGCTGCACATGCACGTACAGAGCTCAAGCTGGATAAGTCCAGCGGCAAAAACAAAGCGGGGCGGTTGCCGGGCAAGGCTTGGATGGCGTCAAGAATTGGTTGTGTTCTCGCCAACGATCGACCAGCGATGATCACCCGATAGCCAGCCTTGGCCAGTTCAATGGCCGTGACACGACCAATGCCCACGTTGGCTCCAGTGATCAAAGCTATAAATTCAGTTGTTGTTGTCATGTCTGTGCGCAGACTATGGCTCATGTTTGTGACTTTCTTGTTTCGAATTTATGACATGAATTATTTGTTGTGATTTTCTGCATTCGGTAGTTGAAAGTCGATAATTCATACCACTGTCAACCTATAGGGATTACCCATGCGCGCCATCAAAAAAGCCAGAAAATTCATTGAAACTGACCCAACTTCAGATGTTTCGATCGCACTGTCTCAATTGATTCTTGCACTGGAAAATGAGCAGGATTTTGCCTTGAAGCCAATGTATGACTTGGGCATGGACGATTTCAACTTGTTGATTGAAGTGATGAAAGATTGGCGTTTAGACCGCTTTTATGAAGGCAAGACAAAAGCCATCAGCATTGCTATACAAGCCAGCCACTTGAAGTCTTGACCATCTCTTGAGATGCAATAAAAAAAGGGTTCCAGTTGGAACCCTTTTTTGTTGAAAGCAATCTTGCTTAAGCGCGTGCTTTGCGGCGCACGGGCGCTTTGACTGCGGCTTTCGGTGCGTGCTCTTTCAATTTGGCCAAGCCTTCTTGGGCCAAATCAGCTGTTTTCTTGGCGTTCTTGCGTGCTTCGGCCAAGGCTTTGTTGGTGGCTTCTACTGCGGCTTTGACTGCGGTCACAGCAGCTTCAGACCCTTCTGGGGCTTTGTTCAAACTGTCGTGGATGGCTTTGTTGGCTGCCTCGTGCGCATGGTCAAAGTGGCCTTCTGCAAAAGCAGCAGACTCTGCTTGGAATTCTTGTGACAACTCGTAAGCAGTGGCAGCAAAACCGGCCAGGCTTTTGGCAGAGGTTTCGAGTTGCGTTTTGAGCAACTCCATCGCTGCGGCTGGGTCTTTGACTTCCAACACGGAGGTCAGTTGTGCTTGGGCCAACTCGGCATTGACTTTGGCTTGCTCAAGGCTGAGCTCGGTCATGCGTTCAACTTGAGAGAAAGAGAGTGTGGCCAATTCGAAGGCGGCATTCACGGAAGCTTCCAATTGGGTTTTGATTTGGTCTTGCATGTTCATTCCTTTAAAAAATTAAATCAACGTGTGAATGCTATCCACGGAACATGACAAAAACCTGAAGTCAATGCGCTTTAGAGCCAGTTCTCTAGCGGTCATGAATTTGCAAGAAAGCGCGTAGGCAGTGAATTTTTACCAAGTGCCCACATTGGGCATGTCGACCCACGGCGCCTGGGGTGGTAAGGCTTCACCCCGTTGCAGCAGCTCTACCGAAATGTCGTCTGGCGAGCGCACAAAGGCCATGCGGCCATCACGGGGTGGGCGCAGGATGGTCACACCATGGGCTTGCAGTTTTTCACACGTGGCATAGATGTTGTCCACGGCATAGGCCAAGTGGCCAAAGTTGCGGCCACCGGTGTAAACCTCGGCATCCCAGTTGAACGTGAGCTCGACTTGCGCGTCTTCGTCGCCGGGGGCGGCGAGGTAGACAAGCGTGAAGCGGCCTGCCGCATGCTCTTTGGTGCGCAGCACCGTCAGGCCTAGTGCATCGCGGTAAAAGTGCAGCGAGGCTTCAAGGTCGGTGACGCGCACCATGGTGTGTAGGTATTTCATGACGGGCTTTTCTCAGAGTGTGGGGTAATCGGTGTAGCCGACGGGACCTGGTGTGTAAAAGGTACTGGGGTTGGCTTCGCTCAACGCGGCGTTGTGCTTCAAGCGCTCAACCAAGTCAGGGTTAGAAATATACAGGCGGCCAAAGGCGATTGCATCGGCTTTGCCTGATTCAATGGCGTCGATGGCCATTTGGCGTGTGTAGCCGTTGTTACCGATGTAGGTGCCTTTGAAGGCTGTGCGTGCCCATGCGTAGTCAAAACCTGCCACGTCGCGCGGGCCACCTGTTTCACCTTCGATGAAGTGAATGAAGGCGATGCCACGTGTGTTCAGCGCTTCCACCAAGTGGGCAAACACTGTTTGTGGATGGCTGTCGCGCACATCGTTGAAGCTGGTCAGGGGCGACAGGCGAATGCCAACGCGGCCTGTACCAATTTCGGCCACACACGCATCGACCACTTCAAGCGCAAAGCGGCAGCGGTTTTCGACTGAGCCACCATATGCGTCGCTGCGGTGGTTGGATCCATCACGGATGAACTGGTCCACCAAGTAGCCGTTGGCACCATGAATTTCCACACCATCAAAACCAGCGCGAATGGCATTGGCCGCAGCTTGGCGGAATTGCTGCACAACTTCTTTGATTTCAGCCACAGACAACGCATGTGGCACTGGCACATCGACTTTGCCTTTGTGTGTGTACGCCACCACTTGGGGTTGAATGGCTGAAGGTGCAACGGGCTGGGCGCCGCCTGTGAGCTCTGGGTGCGTGATGCGGCCCACATGCCAAATTTGCGCAATGATTTTTGAGCCAGCGTCGTGCACCGCCTTCGTGATGGACTTCCAGCCTTCGACTTGGGCGTCAGAGTAAATACCGGGCGTTGCCATGTAGCCTTTGCCCACAGGAGAGACTTGTGTGCCTTCGCTGATGATCAGACCTGCACCGCTGCGTTGGCGGTAATAGTCCACATTCATGGCGCTGCCTGGAATGTCTCCATGGGCTTCGTCTGCGCGGCTGCGTGTGAGCGGGGCCATGACGATTCGGTTGGCCACCTCGATGTCACCGATGCGTGTGGGTTGGAAGAGTTGAGCTGTCGTCATGTATTGGATCTTGGTATGTGGGGGAATGAAATGGCGTAGAACTAGCCATCGCGGCAATGTATGCCAATACAAGATGAGGCACATGGCGACTTTTTCAAG
>JAIXRH010000024.1 GCA_027485285.1 Comamonadaceae bacterium
CGTCTTCGATGCTCAAACCCTTGGGGTCTCCGGCTTGCCATGTGCCGCGCACCACTTGGTTGTGTCCAGGCGGCTCGGCGCTGTAGGACACATTGAACTCGCGGTCCATCAAGCGCTTGGCGCGTTCATCGGTGAAGCTGTCGGGCGTGACGCTGACACCGTTCACCGCCACCAAACGCCCTCGCACCATGGGGTACCAGTCGAGTTTGTTCACGCCCGCATCGCGCAAATTTTGCAAAAACGGCTCGGACTGCGAGGGCTGAATGTTCAAAATGAATCGGTTAGGCGCATCTGCCGGCGTGGCATTGCGCCAGCTGCTGATGAGGTCGGTGCGCAGCAGCACCAACAGCGCCAAGGCCAACAAGCCCACCGCCAACGCGCTCACCTGCACCATGGCGTAAACAGGACGGGCGCTGATTTGCCGCGTGGCCAACATCAACCAAGGCGGTGCAGCGCCCTCAACCACACTGCGGCGCAGCAGCCACACGGCCAGCCACGCCATGCCGGCAAACACCAACACCGCGCCTGCGAAGCCGCCCACCACCATGAGGCCCAGTTTGACATCACGGCTCACAGCGACCAGCAACACAGCAAAGCCCGTCAGCCCCAAGGCCCACACACTGAGCGTGGTGGCTTTGAGCTCGCCCACATCGCGGCGCATCACGCGCAGCGCAGGCACGCTGGCCAGCTGCAACACAGGCGGCAAGCCAAAGGCCAGCAACAAGGTCAGCCCCGTGCCCAAGCCGTACACCAACGGCCACACGCTGGGCGCAGGCAAAGCGGTTTGCACCAGCCCCTTGAGCAAGGCCACAAACACCCAATGCACCGCATAGCCCAAGGCCAAACCCAGCGCACTGGCAAACAGGCCCACCCACACAAATTCAGCTGAATAAGCCAGCGTGATGTGGCGCTGGCTCAGGCCCAGCACACGCAGCATGGCGCAGTCGTCCAAATGGCGCGCGGCAAATGCACGGGCGGCCAGTGCCACCGCCACAGCGCTCAGCAAAGCCGCCAACAAAGCCACCAGGTTCAAGAACTTGCCCGCACGGTCCAAGGTTTGGCGCATCTCGGGACGCCCTGCATCCAGCGACTCCACACGCACGCCGCGCACGTCAGGTTTTTTGCTTTCGCTTTGCACCCAGTCAGAAAAGTCGGCCACTGCGGCGGGCTCGCCCACCAAGGCGAGCCGGTAGCTCACACGGCTGGCGGGTTGAATCAAACCCGTGGCGTCGATGTCGGCTCTGTTGATCATCACGCGTGGCGCAAAGTTCATGAAGCCCGCACCCCGGTCAGGCTCGGTCACCAGCACTTGGCTGATGCGCACTTGCACGTCACCCAAGACCAACGCATCGCCCACATCCAGCCCCAAAGCCTCTAAGCCGCCCGCATCCACCCAAGCTTGCCCACGCTCGGGCACTTGCTGGGTTTTGCGAGCCGCCTGAGCGCCTTCAGGTGTCAAAGAAGCTTGGGCTTGCGTGAGGTCATCTGCCACACGCAGCGCACCGCGCAAGGGGTATCCAGCCTCCACGGCTTTGAGTGCCACCAATTTGCTGTTGCCCTCGCCACCTGATGCGGGCACACCCCGCGCCATGGTGGGAAACGTCAAGGTGGTCACGCCCTTCAAGCCCGCTTGCGCGGCACGCTGTGCCATGTCGTCGGGTGTGGGATGGTCGCTGACCACCACCACATCGCCACCCAAAAGCTGACGGGCGTCGCGCTGCAAGCCGCCGTTCAAGCGGTCGGCCAAAAAGCTGACCGAGCTGAGTGCTGCCACACCCAAAGCCACCGCCACCACCAGCAAGCGCAGCTCGCCCGCACGGGCGTCACGCCACAGCGTGCGCCAAGCCAAGGACCACCAAGTCACGCCTTTGAGCGGGGTTGGCGCTGACGTGGCCTGCATGTGTTCATTCATGCGTGGGTCACCTTGCGCACGCCGCCTTGCGCCAATTCAGGGTCTAGCTGCAAGCGCTCACGGGCGGTGTAGCAAAGAAAGTGTTTGTTGGTGGCCCGGCCGATGGTGCACAGGTGCAAGCGAGCGGCCACGTCGTGGCCCATTTGCGTGATGCCGCTGCGCGACACCACCACAGCCACGCCAATTTGGGCGGACTTCATCACCATCTCGCTGGTCAAGCGGCCGGTGGTGTAAAAAATTGAATCTGCATTGGCAACCACGCGGTTCATCCACATCCATCCGGCGATGGTGTCGATGGCGTTGTGGCGGCCCACGTCTTCGACAAAAAACTGCATGGACTCGCCACTGAACAAGGCACAACCATGCACCGAGCCGGCTGATTTGTAGGTGCTTTCTTGCAGGCGAATGGCATTGAGCAGCGCATACAAACGCGCTTGGCTGATGCATGCATCGGGCAGTGACAAGGTGTCAATCTCGCCCATCAAGTCACCAAACACACTGCCCTGCCCGCAGCCCGTCGTGACCACGCGCTTTTCGGTGCGGGCCGCAATGTCGGCAATGCCATGGCGAGTTTTGACTGCGGCCACGCCCGCACCGTCTTCGCCAGCGTCCCAATCGACCGTGATGGATTCGACCTCGCTCACATGGCCCACCAAACGCTGGTTGCGCAAGTAACCCAACACAAGCAGTTCTGGATGCGCGCCCAAGGTCATGAGGGTGACGATTTCACGCTTGTCCACGTACACCGTGAGTGCGCGCTCGGCGGGGATGGACACTTGCTCGCGCACGCCGTGTTCGTTGATCACCTCAATTTGGCGCGTCAGATCGGCTTGGGCTTGGGTGAGATGTGGCAGCGCGGGTGATGAAGTGACGAAAGACATAAGCTGAGTAGGCTACAACAAAAAGGGCCGACACCTCTCAGTGCGGCCCAATCAACAGCGAAGCTGTGTGGTTTACTTTTTTGCTGGTGCTGCAGCCACTGCGGGAGCAGCAGGTGCAGTCGCAGGTGCGGCCGCTGCAGCTGCAGGTGCCGCTTCTGGCGGTGTGTAAACAAACTTACCTGGGTCAGCACAAGGTGGGGTGGCCACTGGCTTACCCGCTTGGGCTTTGTTGGTCTTTTGCACATGGGCCGCCACTTTGTCTTGGGACTTGCACAGCAAATAGGCGTCCACCTTGCCTGTGTGTGCGGTTTTGGCTTTGGCTTCCTCCGCCTTGGCTTTGGCCTCGTCGTTGAGCGGTGGCAGTTTGGCAAACGCAGCAGTGCTGGCTGCGGTCAAGATCAATGCAATCAGTGCTTTGTTCATAGTTGTTCTCCAGTGTCAGCCCGCTCAAGCGCGCGCTGGGTTGCCCGAACTTTCGGTGCGATGGGCAGGAATCTTGCCTGCCTTGATGTCGTCATGCCACAGTTCGTGGTGTTCTTTGGCCCATGTTTCGTCCACATAGCCTGTGCGCATGGCTTTGTACGCGCCTTCCATGCCAACCGTGCCCATGTAGATATGACCGATGAACATGGCCATCATCAACAAGGTGGCCACCGCATGGATCATGTGTGCAATTTGCATGGTGCCGCGCTCGTACACCAAGAAGGGAATGATTTTGTCCAGCACAAAGCCAGACGCCACCACCACCAAGCCCAGGCCAAACACGCCGCCCCAGAACACCACTTTTTCACCGGCGTTGAAGCGGTGCGACGGCACCTCGGAGCCACCAAACAAGCCACCGGCTTTGATGATCCAAGTCCAGTCTTCTTTGCTCGGCCAGTTGTCTTTGAGGAAAGTGAAGAACACCACCGTCAATGACACCGCAAACACGGGGCCTGCAAAGTTGTGCGCGTTTTTGAGCAAATACGTGATCCAACCAAACAGCGTGTCGCCAATGATGGGTTGCATGAAGTACTTGCCGAAGGCCATGACAATGCCAGAAATAGCCAAGATCACAAATGCAATGGCATTGCTCCAATGGGCCGAGCGCTCAAACGGGGTGAAGCGTTCAATCTCGACGCCCGTGGGCTTGCCATGCAACATGATCATGCCCTTGCGCCAGTAGAAAACGCCGACCGCGCCCAAAGCGATCAACACCAAAGCACCCCCGTAAGGAATGATCCAGTTGTTGCGCACTTGTCGCCATGCTTCGCCAGCCGTGGTCAGGCGTGAGCCTGGGTACTGCACAAAGGGCTGAATCAGCACGCCAGCTTCAGGCGCCTCTGATTTAGGCAGGCTGCTGTAGCCATCAGCGCCAGCGCCCACAGCACGCCACATGGGCGCGTTGTTGCCGGGCTGAACCTTGCCGCGTTCGGCATTGTTTTGCTCGGCGTAGCCAGGTGCATCGCTGGCGTCAGGCTTGACGTCTTGGATGTTGACGCTCTGCACGGCCAGAGCCGCCGCAGGCGCTTTGTCTTGTGCAGAAGCAGACAGTGCGAACACTGTCAACGCTGCACACAAGACCGATTGAAAAGAGCGGTACATGGTGTGCCCCTTTATTTCGGTGCGCGACTGTGGTCGTCTTGGCCGTATTGGCCGCGTGCACGCAACTGTTGTTCCCAGCTTGTTTTGTCGCCAGCGGTCCAACCTGCTTCGACAAAACTGTTGGCAGCACCGCTGTAAGCGGTGGCATCGTTTTTGGTGCCGAGGGTTTGGGCTTTTTCACCGCAAGCAGTGAGTGCGGCCACGCTCAGCACAATGAGTGACATGCGTTTCATGATTTTTTCACTCCTTCAGCCTTGGCTGGTGCTTGGCCCGCTTGCTTGGAGCCATACGCCGTACCCCAGCCCCACACCTCAGCGCCCTTGTTGCGCTTGAGCACGCGGTTGCGGAAGATATCAGCCACCATGTCGCCGTCGCCAGCAAGCAAGGCTTTGGTAGAACACATTTCGGCACAAGCAGGCAATTTGCCTTCGGCCAAACGGTTGCGACCGTATTTTTCAAACTCGGCTTGGCTGCCGTTGGCTTCTGGGCCACCCGCGCAGAAGGTGCATTTGTCCATTTTGCCGCGCACACCGAAGGTGCCTTGGCTTGGGAACTGAGGTGCACCAAATGGGCAAGCGTAAGAGCAGTAACCGCAGCCAATGCAAATGTCTTTGTCGTGCAAGACCACGCCTTCGTCGGTCTTGTAGAAGCAGTTCACTGGGCAAACCGCCATACAAGGCGCGTCGGAGCAATGCATACACGCAACAGAGATAGACCTCTCGCCAGGTACGCCGTCGTTCAAGGTGACCACACGGCGGCGGTTCACGCCCCATGGGACTTCGTGTTCATTTTTACAAGCGGTGACGCAACCGTTGCACTCGATACAACGCTCTGCGTCGCAAATAAATTTCATGCGTGCCATTTAATTCTCCTTAGGCGCGTTCGATGTCGCAAATGGTGGTCTTGGACTCTTGCATCATGGTGACGCTGTCATAACCATACGTGGTGGCTGTGTTGACCGCTTCACCACGCACCACGGGCGCTGCACCCTTGGGGTAGTACTTGAGCATGTCTTCACCTTGCCAACGGCCAGAGAAGTGGAAGGGCATCCAAACGGTGCCTGAGTCCACGCGCTCGGTCACCAAGGCCTGCACATTCAAGCGTGCGCCCGTTGGGCTCTTCAACCACACGCGCTCGCCGTTGCGAATGCCACGGTCAGCGGCGGTCTTGGGGTTGATTTCCACATAGGCTTCTTGTTGCAACTCGGCCAACCAAGGGTTGGAACGGGTTTCTTCGCCGCCACCTTCGTACTCGACCAAACGGCCTGAGGTGAGGATGAGCGGGAACTTCTCGTGCAGTTTGTCGGCCAAGTTTTTGTCTTGAACAGTTTTGAACAAGGTGGGCAGACGCCAGAACGCTTTTCTGTCCGCGTGCGTGGGGTACTTTTCCATCAGGTCAGGACGGGTGCCATACAAAGGCTCACGGTGCTGGGGAATCGGATCTGGGAAGTTCCACACCACGGCACGCGCTTTGGCGTTGCCAAAAGGATGGCAACCGTGGTTTTGCATGAACACACGGATCATGCCGCCCGAGTTGTCGGTCTTCCAGTTCTTGCCTTCGGCCAATGCTTTTTCAGCATCGGTGAGTTCGTCCCACCAGCCGAGTTTCTTGAGCAAGACGTGGTCAAGTTCGGGGTAGCCCGTGGTGATGTCAGCGCCTTTGGAGTGGGAGCCATCTTCAGCCAGCAAGTTTTTGCCGTCTTTTTCCACACCGAAGTTGGCGCGGAAGTTACCGCCACCATCCATGACGTGCTTGGAGGTGTCATACAGGTTGGGTGAGCCTGGGTGCTTGAGTTCGGGCGTGCCGTAGCAAGGCCAAGGCAGGCCGAAGTAGTCACCACCAAAATCGTAACCAGTTTCTTTGTCTTTGCCGCCTTTGGACTTGAGGGTCTTCACGTCGAACAAATGCATGTTCTTCATGTGGGCCTTCAAGCGCTCTGGGCTTTGGCCGGTGTAGCCAATGGTCCACACCGACTTGTTGATTTCGCGCAAGATGTCTTCGACCATGGGTTCGTCCATGCCTTTGACTTTTTGCAGCTTGTAGTTCTTGACCAGCTCAGGACCAAAGCCCAGCTTTTGCGCAAACTGATACATGATCATGTGGTCAGAGCGGCTTTCCCACAGAGGTTCGATCACTTTCTCGCGCCACTGCAAGGAGCGGTTCGATGCCGTGCAAGAGCCACTGGTTTCAAACTGCGTGGCAGCAGGCAACAGGTACACCGCGCGGTTGGGGTTGAGGTCCTCGGCTTTGCCGGGCATCGCTGCCATGGCTGCTGTGGCCGATGGATAAGGGTCGACCACCACCAACAAGTCCAGCTTGTCCATGGCGCGCTTCATCTCCAAACCACGGGTTTGTGAGTTGGGCGCATGGCCCCAATAGAACACGGCCTTGAGGTTGCTGTCTTGGTCAATGAGTTCGTTCTTCTCCATCACACCGTCGATCCAGCGTGACAAGGTGATGCCAGGCTTGCTCATCATGCCGGGGTTGGCAAAGCGGCCTTTGATCCAGTCGAATTCCACACCCCACGCTTTGGCGAAGTGCTTCCATGAGCCTTCCACCAAGCCGTAGTAGCCTGGCAATGAGTCGGGGTTAGGACCCACGTCGGTTGCGCCTTGCACGTTGTCGTGGCCGCGGAAAATGTTGGTGCCGCCGCCCATCTTGCCCACGTTGCCCAAGGCCAACTGCAAGATGCAAGAGGCGCGCACAATGGCGTTGCCCGTGGTGTGCTGGGTTTGACCCATACACCAAACAATGGTGCCGGGGTTGTTGTCGTGCAGCATCTTGGCGACCGAGGTCACTTGTTCAGGCGACACGCCGCAGACTTCTTCGACCTTGTCGAGCGTCCACTTGGCCATGACCTCTTCTTTGACCTTGTCCATGCCAAACACGCGGTCATTGAGGTATTTTTTGTCTTCCCAACCGTTCTTGAAGATGACGTGCAAGAGGCCAAACAAGAAGGCGATGTCTGAACCTGAGCGGATGCGCACGTACTCATCAGCCCTGGCCGCAGTGCGTGTGAAGCGTGGGTCGACCACGATCATCTTGCAGCCGTTTTCTTTGGCATGCAGCATGTGCAACATGGACACAGGGTGGGCTTCAGCCGCGTTAGAACCAATGTACATGGCGACCTTGCTGTTTTGCATGTCGTTGTACGAGTTGGTCATCGCGCCATAACCCCAGGTGTTGGCCACACCGGCCACGGTGGTGGAGTGGCAAATACGGGCTTGGTGGTCGCAGTTGTTGCTGCCGAAGTAGCTCACAAACTTGCGCAGCAAATAGGCTTGTTCGTTGTTGTGCTTAGAAGAGCCAATCCAGTACACGCTGTCTGGACCTGATGTTTTGCGCAGCTCCAACAACTTGGCGCTGATTTCGTCCAAGGCGGTGTCCCAGCTGATGCGCTCGTACTTGCCATTGACCAGCTTCATGGGGTAGCGCAGGCGGAACTCGCCGTGGCCGTGCTCACGCAGAGCAGCGCCTTTGGCGCAATGCGCACCGAGGTTGATGGGGGAATCAAACACCGCTTCTTGGCGGACCCAAACGCCGTTCTCAACCACCGCGTCAACCGCACAACCCACGGAGCAGTGGGTACACACGGTGCGCTTGACTTCAATCTTGCTTGCGCCACCGCTGGAAAAAGCACCAGACGCATTGGCTTTTTTCACCAAGCTCAGTTGCGTGGCAGCCAAGCCCACACCAATGCCGAGGCCCGAGCGGCGCAAAAAGCCACGACGGTCAAGGGTTGGCAAAGCTTGTGACAAGCCGCGTTGCAAGCGACCTACGAAAGCTGAACTGCCAGTGGTTTGGGCAGCAGAATCGGTTTTACGGGTTAACAACATGTGGTGCTCCTTCAGACGCGGGCGGTCTGGTAATAACGCTTGACGTGTTCGCTCAAGCTGTAGCCGCCGCCGTTTTCGGGTGCAGCAGGCAGTGTGTTCAGCTCAGCGGCTGGGGTGCTGAGGCCGGGCATCGCCGTGACTGCTGCAGCGGCAGCGCCAGCGGCGGCAGCGCCCATGAAAAAGCCACGACGCGACGGTGTCGCTTGGTCTTTGGATGGGTCTTTGACTTGTTCTTTTTGCATTTGAAGCTCCTCATGATGCCGTGGGTATGCACGACTTTGCATAATGTATCAATGTTGTGGGTTTGCTCTGTACGTAGAAACGCCAAGTGCACCAAAATTCTTCTGGATGGGTGATCAAAAAACCCCTCGCCTGTCGCACAAGCGTCATCCATGCCAATCAAAAGAAGAAGTGAGTCTCAAAGCGGGCGCTAGGCCAGCATGTCAAAGCCCTGTGCTTCCACGCTCACAAACGCTCGGGTCAGCTCGGCCAAGGCGGCGTAAAAACGTGCACGCGGTGTGGCTTGCACCGCGTCGCAAAACGCGGGCAACCAGGTTTGCACATGGGCTGCAAAAAACTTGGCTTGTTGTGTGAGGTTGGACACAGACACATCCTCACCTGCCACCAAAAAGCGCATGACTTCAAACACATAAGACACATGGTCTTCGGTCTCAGACATGGTGGTGTCGTCGCGGCCTAAACCCAGTGCCGCCAAGTCGGTGCGCATTTGTGCCAGAGGCTTTTCATTCAAAAAACCCGTCAAAAAATGCGAGGCAAACACATACACCTCGGGCTTGCCCACGCCGCCAAACAGGGCGTTGTGTTCGTTTTGGATGCTCTGGTCGTCCATCTCGCGGGCCACCCCCACCAGCTGACGCCAAGGCTCTTCCAAAAAGCCACCGGCAGTGGGCGCATCGGTGGCGGCCACGCGCAACTGGGCCAACAATTCGGGACGCGCGGGCGCATAGAACAACTCGGAAATCAAACCATACAGCTCGGCGCGTGCGGTTTCTTCGTCAAGGGCGGAGGACAAATGAGGTTCGGTCATACAAATAGTTAAACGATTTTCTGCTCGTCGCCAGCAGAATAAATGTCAATCACGCGGCAGTCGCCACACATCTTGAGGCGCTGGAGTGCATCGCCTTGGAACATCGAGTGACCCGCCAGCTTGCCAAGCATGGCTTCGATGCCTTTGAGCGTGCCAAAGGGTTTGTGGCAGCGCACGCAGGCGTAGGGTTGGGTTTCATTCAGCACGCGCACTTCTTTGCGTTGTGGCGTGAGCAACAAACGCGGCACAAGGCTGAGCGCTTTCTCGGGACACGTGCTGACGCACAAGCCGCATTGCACGCAGTTCTTTTCGAAGAAGCGCAACTGCGGCGCTTGTTGGTTGTCTTGCAGCGCGTTGGCGGGGCAAGCGCTGACGCAGCTCATGCACAAGGTGCAGCTGTCTTTGTTGACTTCGACCGTGCCGAAGGGCGAGCCGTCTTTGGGCAGAGCCAAGGCTTCGGGGGCTGCGGCGGTTTTCAAAATCGGCGCGTGTTCCAGCAAATGGTCAATCACCATGCTGAGGGTGCTGCGCTTTTCAGCCATCACGGCAAAGGTGGCGGCGGGCACGGTGCTGCTGAGGCGTTGTTTGCCTGTGGTGAGGCGTTGTAGCTCAGCATCGAGTTCCATGGCTTGTGTGGCGTGCACCAGCTGCACAGCCATTTGACCGGGCTTGGCGTAGCCCAAACCTTCCAGCATGGCTTGGGCTTGGGCCATTTGCGCTTGCAAACCGTCGGCATATTGCGGCGCTTCTTCGGCGGTGTTGAGCACCAAGACTTGGGCCGCGCCATAAGCCAAGGCGGTGAGCCATACATCCAACCCGAGGCTGGCGGTGTGCCACAAGGACACAGGAATCACATGCGCAGGCAAACCTTTGGCTACTTTGAATTGCGCCGCACGGCCCAGCTCATTCACCAAAGCTTGGCCCGCGTCTTGGCTGTGCAGCAAGATGACCGCGTCTTTGCCGCCCGCTTTTTGGTAGGTGCTGAGCAAGGTCTTGAGCTTGCTGCCCTGCTCGCTGGCACGGGGGTACGCGTAAGTCAGTGCGCCAGTGGGGCACACCGTGGTGCACGCACCGCATCCCACGCACAGGTTGGGGTTGACCTTGATTTGTTGGCGCGACTTGTCGGAGCTCACGGCCTCGGCCGAGCAAATGTCCACGCAGGCGTTGCAGCCCACTTGTTCGTTGCGGCTGTGTGCGCACAGTTTTTGTTTGTAGTCAAAAAACTTGGGCTTTTCAAACTCGCCCACCAGCTCGCGCAAGCGCAGCAAGTTGGCTGGCGTTGCGCCACGGAAATAGCCTTGCGGCAGGGCGTGGCGCGTGAAGGCGCTTTGCTCGCGCAGGTCGAGCACCAAGTCGAACTCGGCCGTTTCTTCTGTGGCCAAGCGTTGAAAGTTGATGGCCCCCACCGCGCCGCAGGCCTTCACGCAGTCGCGGTGCGCGCTGCACTTGTTCAGGTCAATTTGGTAGTCCAGGCCAATGGCTTGCTCGGGGCAGGCGGCCACACAGGCGTTGCAGCGTGTGCACAGGTCCAAGTCAATCGGGTTGTTGTTTTGCCAGGTGAGCTTGAACGCGCCCAGCCAGCCCTCGACGCGCTGCACGTGACCGCCCAGCACAGGGTAGCGGCGGCTTTGCGCGCCGCCTGCAAGGCCCGCACCTTGGGTGAAGATGGTCACATTCAGGGTGTCGGCCAGCAAAGCGGCGGCTTGCTCGGCTTGGTCCATCTGACCCAAGATCAACAAGCGCCCTGCGCTTTTGAACGTGACCGTGGGCACGGGCTCGGGGTCAGGCAAATGCGCAGCCGCTAACAGCGCTGCAATTTTGGGAGACGCCTGTTTGGCATCCGCACTCCAGCCACCGGTCTCGCGAATGTTGACGAATTTGATGACCGATGTCTTGGCTTGCGCCTCCACAGCCAAGTCGCCAAACAGGCGTTGTTCTTGGGTGCAGGCCACCACCACATCGTCCGTGCCTTGCACGGCTTGGATGAAAGCGCCCGCTTCACGGCGGCACAACGCGGTGTGCAGCGTGAGCGGCTCAGACAGGCTTTGGCTCAGCGCCTTCGGGTCCAGGGGTTGGGTCTGGTTGCAGTCGCAAATCAGCGTGGTCATGCGTGGTGGGCTCGGGGTTAGAAGTGTTTTCAGCAGGGACGGACTGTGCCACGACTTTGGCGGCGTCGGGCTCGTCATCAAATAAATTCAAGGTTTTGGCACTGGTCATCTGACGCAACATGGCCAAAGGCAGCGGGTCAGGTATGCCGTAGTCATCGATGTAAATGTCTAGGCGGTCCATCACATTGAAGTGCGGGTCGGCAAACAGCTTTTTCATGGCTGCGTTTTTCACGTCAGGCGCCACGCCTCGGGCCATGAAGCCTGTGAAGTCGGACTCAGGCGTGAGTTGCTGGGTGTCCGCCAACGTGGGCAGTGGCTTGGCAGTTTGTGCAGCTTCGGCAGCACTTGCGCCTGACGCTTTGGGGTCACGCACGGTCGGTGCAGACGCGGCGGCTTTTGGGTGTGTCGATGCTGGATGCGCCGATGTTGGCACATTGCCAACCTGCGTGACCGCAGGCTTGGGCTCATCCAGCGGTCGGCCCGCGCGTTCGTCGACTTTGCGGCGCGACCAGCGGCTTAAAAAGCCAGCAGGCGTGTCATCGTCACTGGCCATGACCGCCTCCGTTGTGCTGGCCGCCACCGCGAATTTTTTCTGTGCTCACCGAGGCTGGGTTGCCAAAGCGGTCTTGCAAAGTTCGAAAGCTGTCGGGACGACGACGGCGCTTGGCCTCGACCACCCGGTGCTCGTCAATGAATTCATGCATCCAAGCCACCACCTCAGCAGGGGCGGGCACTTGGTCTACGTTTTCTTGGGCGTCTAGCCATCGACCCGCGTCGTGGTAGCTCAGGCTGACCATGGTGGGCACGGCCATGACCTCGTCGCTGATACCGGGCTCTTCTTCCATGCGCCACAGCACAAACCAGCACGGCGCGGGTGACGAGGCATTCAGGTAGTAGCCCTCGGCGTCGTCTTTGAACAACTCGACCGTGAAGCCTGGATGCAGCCAAATTTGCTCATCCTCGGTTTGGCGCAAGCAACGTGGCTCAGTGCCAAAGTGTTCGGCATGCGGCAGCACGTCGTGACCCGTCACATCGTGCAGCACCCAGCGCCACGGCTGCCAGCGGCTCATGTCGCCAGGCACGCGCTCGCGGCGCATAACCACGGCAACTTGTAGGCTGGGGCGTTGCGTCATGTGAGGCTCAAGTCTCTTTGGAAATTTTGATGCTCGGGAACTTGCTAGAAAAGTCTTTGGCTTTCGCAGCAATCTTCACGGCCACTTGGCGGGCCACCGCCTTGTAAATGCCTGCCACCTCGCCGTCGGGGTCCGCCACCACGGTGGGCTTGCCGCTGTCCGCTTGCAGGCGAATTTGCATGTTGAGGGGCAAGGCGCCCAGGTAATCCATGCCGTCTTTGGCCGCCAATTTTTTGCCGCCGTCAGCGCCAAAGATGTGCTCGATGTGGCCGCAATTCGTGCACACGTGCACGGCCATGTTTTCGACCAAACCGAGGATGGGCACGCCCACCTTCTCGAACATCTTGATGCCTTTTTTGGCGTCCAACAACGCAATGTCTTGCGGCGTGGTGACGATCACCGCGCCCGTCATGGGCACGCGCTGGCTCAGTGTGAGCTGAATGTCGCCCGTGCCTGGGGGCATGTCGACGATCAAATAATCCAAGGCCTTCCAATTGGTTTGGCGCAGCAACTGCTCCAAGGCTTGCGTCGCCATGGGGCCGCGCCAAATCATGGCCTCGTCTTGGTCCACCAAGAAACCGATGGACATGACTTGCACGCCATAGTTTTCCATCGGGTCCATGGTTTGGCCGTCGCTGCTCTCGGGGCGGCCTTCGATGCCCATCATCATGGGCTGGCTGGGGCCGTAAATGTCAGCGTCCAGCAAACCCACGCTGGCACCCTCCGCCGCCAAGGCCAAAGCCAAGTTGGCCGCGGTGGTGCTTTTGCCCACGCCGCCTTTGCCCGAAGCCACGGCAATGATGTTTTTGACTTGCGGCAACAAAGCCACGCCGCGCTGCGCAGCGTGCGCCACGATATTCATGGTGATGTTGGCCGAGACGTTGCTCACGCCCGCCACGCTTTTGGCAGCGGCGATCAAATCTTTGCGAAAACCCGCAATTTGGCTTTTAGCGGGATAGCCCAACACCACATCAAACGACACGTCGCCGCCGTTGATTTGCAGATTTTTCAGCGCTTTGGTGGTGACAAAGTCTTTGCCAGTATTGGGGTCGATGACCGTCTGCAGGGCAGTGGTCAGGGCTTGTTCGGTCAGGGCCATAAGAATTCTTTTACATAAGGGGGAATGCGCGCAAGTCTAGCGCGGGGTGGACCTCTGGTCGTAGCGGACCGTCAGGACGATGGATTCAGTTCTTGCGCGCCACCCAATACACCGCGCCCTCAGCGCCATAGCGCTCGTCATGCGGCACGTTGGGCTCCAGCTCAAAAATCGAGCCGGGCAGCACGTGCTGGGTGTGGCCATTCATGGTGAGCCACATCTCGCCGCGCGTGAGCAGCGCATGCACACCAAACGGGTGGGTGTGGGTCTCCAGCACAGTGTGGGGGGCCCATTCGCGCTCGATCACTTCATCAAAGCCAGCCGCCAGGGCTTGTTGTTGAAATTGGTCAAAGCTAGGTATGTTCATGCGCAAATTTTGCAGGAACTAAAATCCACCCCCTTGTTCAAAGGTCTTGTTCTAAATGTCACAGCGCCAGCTCTTCGTCACCACCGCCCTGCCCTATGCCAACGGCAACTTCCACATCGGCCACATCATGGAGTACATCCAGGCCGACATCTGGGTGCGGTTCCAGCGCATGCAGGACCACCAGGTCAACTTTGTGGGGGCAGACGACACCCACGGCGCGCCCATCATGATTGCCGCCGAGAAAGCGGGCAAGACGCCGCAACAGTTCGTGGCCGACATCGCCGCAGGCCGCAAGCCTTATTTGGATGGTTTTCACATCCAGTTCGACAACTGGCACAGCACCGACGCGCCTGAAAACCATGCACTGGCCCAACAGATTTACCGAGACTTGCGCGACATCCCTGAGTCACAAGGTGGCTCGCTGATCGAGCGGCGCAGCATTGAGCAGTTCTTCGACCCCGAGAAGAACATGTTTTTGCCCGACCGCTACATCAAAGGCGAGTGCCCCAAATGCCACGCCCAAGATCAGTACGGCGACAACTGCGAGGTGTGCGGCGCGGTCTACGCCCCCACCGACCTGATCAACCCGTTCTCCACTTTGAGCGGTGCCAAGCCTGAGCTCAAAAGCTCGGAGCACTTTTTCTTCAAGCTGTCTGACCCACGCTGTGTGGCGTTTTTAGAAAAATGGACGCAAGACGGTAAGTTGCAACCCGAGGTGGCCAACAAGGTCAAAGAGTGGTTCACCGTGCGCACCAACCCCGATGGCACGACCAGCGAAGGCTTGGGCGATTGGGACATTTCGCGTGACGCGCCTTACTTTGGCATCGAAATTCCAGACGCACCGGGCAAATACTTTTATGTGTGGCTGGATGCGCCTGTGGGCTACTTGGCGTCGTTGAAAAACTTGCTCGACAAGCGTGGCGAGAACTACAACGCTTACATGGCCAATGACCAGCTGGAGCAATACCACTTCATCGGCAAAGACATCGTCACGTTCCATACGCTGTTCTGGCCCGCCATGCTGCACTTCAGCGGGCGCAAAACACCCAACAACGTGTTTGTGCACGGCTTCCTCACCGTCAACAACGGCGAGAAGATGAGCAAGAGCCGTGGCACGGGCCTGGACCCACTCAAGTACCTGAGCCTGGGCATGAACCCCGAGTGGCTGCGCTACTACTTGGCCACCAAGCTGAACAACAAAAACGAAGACGTGGACTTCAACGCCGAAGACTTCATGCTGCGCGTCAACAGCGATTTGATTGGCAAGTTCGTCAACATTGCGTCGCGTGCAGCGGGCTTCTTGACCAAGCGCTTTGAAGGCAAGCTCACACAAAGCTTTGGCGAGCAAGGCACTGCGTTGTTGAATGACATTCACGCCGCCAAAGACAGCATCGCCCAAGCCTACGATGCACGCGAGTACGGCAAAGCCGCCCGCGAAATCATGTTGCTGGCCGACAAGGTCAATTCGTATGTGGACCAACACAAGCCTTGGGACTTGGCCAAAGACGCGGCCAACAACGAAGCCCTGCACCAAGTGTGCTCGTTGCTCATCAATGCGTTCACCGAGCTGAGCCGCTACTTGGCCCCCGTGTTGCCCGCGCTTGCTCACGAGGTCGAAGCCTTCACTGGGACCAGCATGCAAAACTGGAACGCCACAGGTCACGTGGTCAGCATTCAACCTTACCAACACCTCATGCAACGCGTCACCCCCGAGCAACTCGAAGCCTTGTTTGAACCTCCAGTCGTGGCACAAGAAATAGTCACCCCTGGCGGCGAGCCCATCGCCCCCACCATCAGCATCGACGACTTTGCCAAGATCGATTTGCGCATTGCCGAAATCATCAACTGCGAAGCGGTGGAGGGGTCCACCAAACTGTTGCGCCTCACGCTCGATGTGGGTGAGGGCAAACCGCGCAACGTGTTCTCAGGCGTGGCCAGCATGTACAAGCCCGAGGACCTGATTGGCAAACTCACCGTCATGGTGGCCAACTTGGCACCGCGCAAGATGAAGTTTGGGGTGTCTGAAGGCATGGTGCTCGCTGCCAGCCATGCCGACGAAAAAGCTGAGCCCGGCATTTATGTGCTGCACCCCTGGCCAGGCGCAAAAGCCGGCATGAGGATTCATTAATTGGGTTCTGACCCCAATTAATTTTTCATGTTTCATTTTTTCCGCCCCCATGTTGTTGATTCGCTGAAGGGCTACACCCGCCAGCGTTTTTACCAAGACGTGGGCGCGGGCATCACAGTGGGTGTGGTCGCTTTGCCGCTGGCCATGGCGTTTGCCATTGCGTCGGGGCTCAAGCCGGAGGCGGGCTTGTTCACGGCCATCATTGCGGGATTTTTGATTTCCGCCTTGGGTGGCAGCCGCGTGCAGATTGGCGGGCCAGCGGGGGCGTTCATCGTCATTGTGTATGGCATTTTGGAACGCTACGGCTTGGCCAACCTCATCATCGCCACCGCCATGTCGGGGGTGATCTTGTTGTGCATGGGTTTGCTGCGCTTGGGCACGCTGATTCGCTTCATTCCTGTGGCGGTGGTGATTGGCTTCACCAACGGCATCGCGGTGCTCATCATGGTGTCCCAGCTCAAAGACTTTTTGGGCCTGCCCATCCTCTCCATGCCTGCTGATTTTTTTGGCATCTTGCACACCATCAGCGCCAACCTCAGCAGCTACAACGGCGAAGCTTTGGGCTTGGCCTTGGTGTGTTTGGCAGTGTTGGCGTTTTGGCAGCTGGCCTTGCCGCGCTTGGGGCAAGGCATGCCCAGCACCAAAAGCTTTGCCACCATCCCCGGCTCCATCGTGGTGTTGGTGGGTGCCACGGTGGGCGCTCGCATGATGGGGCTGGAGGTCGACACCATCGCCTCACGCTTTGGCAGCATCCCTAGCGACTTGCCCGCGTTTGCGTGGCCTGCGTTCAGCTGGGACACGGCCAAGTTTTTGATCATTCCCGCCACCACGCTGGCCTTGTTGGGCTCGATCGAGTCGCTCTTGTGCGCTCGCATTGCCGACCAAATGATGGCCGACGGCCCCTACGGCGACCGCCACGACGCCAACCAAGAGCTGATGGCCCAAGGCATTGCCAACATCATCACGCCCTTCTTCGGCGGCATGCCCGCCACGGGAACGATTGCCCGCACCGTGACCAACGTGAAAAACGGCGGCAACAGCCCCGTCGCCGGCATGGTGCATGCAGCCACGCTGCTGCTGGTCATGCTGGTGGCCGCACCACTGGCCGGCGATGTGCCACTGGCTGCGCTTTCGGCCATCCTCATGTTTGTCGCTTGGAACATGGGCGAGTGGCGCGAGTTTGTGCATTTGCGCCAGTTCCGTCTGCCTTACCGCGCCACGCTGTTGTCGGTGTTTTTGCTGACCGTCATCCTCGATTTGACCGTGGCGGTCGAAGTCGGCCTGATGGCCGCTTGCCTCACCTTCATTTATCGCATCTCCAGCCTCAGCCGCGTCGAGCAGGTGAACGTTCAAGCCTTTCCTGAGCTGGTGGGCCATGAAACTGCTGTGCATGCCCATCGTTTGTATGGTGCTTTGTTTTTTGGTGCGGTCAAGCTGGTGGAAGAGATTGAAGAAACCCTCCCCTCACAAGCCGTGGTGCTGGACCTGAAAAACCTCATTTATGTCGACTCGTCAGGCGCTGACGCCCTGTTGGCCCTGGTGCGAACTTGCAAGAAGCAGAAAGTGCGCCTCATCTTGTCGGGCTTGGATCACCAGCCGCTGGACATGGCCAAGCGCTGCGGCCTGTTGCACGCCTTGCCTGACACGGACTTGGCGTCCGATTTGAGCCACGGTTTGGCCTTGGCCCTCGGTCGTTAAAATTCACCCCATCTCCAGATAGCCAACCAGGAACATCACCATGTCCATTTTTCAACGTGACAGCTACACCTCCGACGTCACTCAGTTCATCGAGTCGCTCAAGGCCAACAAGCCCACGCTCGAAAAAGAACAGCGCGACGGCCGCGCTTTGCTGTGGGACAAACAAGTGGACACCGAAATCCAGCAAGACAACGCAGCTGGCCGTGTGGCGCAAAAGCCTTACCCGTACCAAACGAATGCGTAAGACCTGCGGCCTGGCATAAACCAAGTTCTCCGTGCATCCTGCCGACCCCACCCTGCCTCACGACGAGGCACACACCGCCTCGGTCATGCCAGAGGTGATCGATCACGTGGCCGTGGCCCGCCTGTATGGCGAGCCGCTGTTTGCCATGCCGCAGGATTTGTACATCCCGCCCGATGCGCTGGAAGTTTTCCTGGAGGCCTTCCAAGGCCCGCTGGATTTGCTGCTGTACCTCATCCGCAAGCAAAACTTCAACATCCTTGACATCCCCATGGCAGCGCTCACGCGCCAGTACCTGAGCTATGTGGACGAGATTCGCAGCCGCAACCTTGAGCTCGCCGCCGAATACCTGCTGATGGCCGCCATGCTGATTGAAATCAAATCACGCATGTTGCTGCCCCCCAAAAAAGTGGCTGAAGGCCAAGAGCCAGAAGACCCCCGCGCAGAGTTGGTGCGCCGTTTGCTCGAGTACGAGCAAATGAAGCTGGCCGCCGCCAAGCTCAACGAAGTGCCGCAGTTTGGCCGCGACTTCTTGCGCGCACAGGTCTACATCGAACAATCGCTGCAGCCGCGCTTTCCTGACGTGCATGTGGTGGAGTTGCAGCAGGCGTGGGCCGACATCTTGAAGCGTGCCAAGCTGGTGCAGCACCACAAAATCAGCCGCGAAGAACTGTCGGTGCGCGAGCACATGAGCATCGTGCTGCGCCGCCTGCAAGGCCAACGCTTTGTGGAGTTTGAAAAACTTTTCGAGGCCACCCAAGGCGTGCCTGTGTTGGTGGTGACTTTCATTGCCCTGCTTGAGCTGGCCAAAGAAACCTTGATTGAAATCACCCAGGCTGAGGCTTTTGCACCGATTTATGTGCGCTTGGCCTACACCCCCACTTAAAAGTCCCACGTAAACTCCACCCTCTCTGCAACACAGGACTGGCTTTGCGCCACACACGTTCTATGAGCAACACCCACGCTTCGCCCTACGGCACTTTGCCTCCCGCATCACCTGTGGCTGCCCGCAAGCCTGTCAGCCTGCCCCGCTTGAACGAGCTGCGCGCACGCGGTGAAAAAATCACCATGCTCACCGCCTACGATGCCACCTTTGCCGCCGTGGCCGATGCGGCGGGCGTGGAATGCATCTTGGTGGGCGACTCGCTGGGCATGGTCTGCCAAGGCTTGGGCAGTACCGTGGGCGTGACTCTCGACACCATGCGCTACCACGTGGAAAGCGTCGCCCGTGGCATCCGCCGCGTGCAAGGCACGGCGTGGATCATTGGCGACCTGCCCTTTGGCAGTTACCAAGAAAACAAAGAACAAGCCTTGCGCAGCGCCGTCGAATTGATGCAAGCGGGTGCGCACATGGTCAAGCTCGAAGGCGGCGGCTGGACCACCGAGATCGTGCATTTTTTGGTGGCGCGCGGCATTCCTGTGTGCGCCCATTTGGGCCTGACACCCCAAACCGTTCACGCCCTAGGCGGCTACCGCGTGCAAGGCCGTGGCGACTCGGCCACCCAGCTGCGCCAAGAAGCCTTGGCGCTTCAAGACGCAGGCGCCAGCATGCTGGTGCTGGAAATGGTGCCCGAGCCACTTTCTACCGCCCTCACACAAGAGCTGGCCACCTGCCACACCATCGGCATTGGCGCGGGCAACGGGACAGCAGGCCAAGTGCTGGTGATGCACGACATGCTGGGCGTCAACTTGGGCAAGAACCCCAAGTTCGTGCACAACTTCATGGAAGGCCAAGCCAGCGTGCAAGCCGCCATGAGCGCCTTTGTGGCTGCCGTCAAGGGCGGCAGCTTCCCCGACAACGCCAAACACGCTTGGACATGAACGCGACCTAAGCGCTTCCTTTCGTTTCATGCAAATCGTTCACACCCTCGCGGACCTGCGCCGCGTTTTAAAGCCCGCCGCCCTGCGCGCCTTTGTGCCCACCATGGGCAACTTGCACCAAGGCCACTTAGATCTGATGCAAATCGCCCGTCAAGAGGCGGACAAACGTGCAGGCCAAGGTGGCATGACCGTGGCCAGCATCTTCGTCAACCGCCTGCAATTTGGCCCCCACGAAGACTTTGACACCTACCCACGCACCCTAGAAAACGACTGCGCCTTGTTGAAGGCCAACGGCTGCGACCTGGTGTTTGCCCCCTCAGAAAAAGCCCTCTACCCCGAACCCCAAGTGTTCAAGGTGCACCCGCCAGCAGAACTGGCCGACATCTTGGAAGGCGCGTTTCGGCCTGGCTTTTTTGTGGGCGTGAGCACCGTGGTGCACAAACTCTTCAACATCGTGCAACCCGACGTGGCCGTGTTTGGCAAGAAAGACTACCAACAGCTCATGGTCATCCGCCGCATGGTGCAGCAAATGGCCTTGCCCATCGAGATCATCGGTGGCGAAACCCGACGCACCGAAGATGGCTTGGCCTTGAGTTCGCGCAATGGGTATCTGAGCGCCGAAGAACGCGCCGAGGCGGTGCAACTGTCGATGGCGTTGAAAGGCTTGGCGGCGACTGCGCGTGCAGGTCTTGCGTCGGATGCGCTGGATGTGGCCGCCGTTGAAGCCGCTGTCATGGATGGCCTACGCACACGCGGCTGGGTGCCTGACTACATCACGCTGCGCCGCCAGCATGACTTGTCACCCGTGACTGGCCCATGTGCTGAGCCGCTGGTGGTGTTGGGTGCGGCTAGGTTGGGGAAGACACGGCTGATTGACAACCTCGAAGTTTGAGGTTTTTCTGTGGCTTCGGTGTTGGGGGTGGTTTTCTTCGGCTAAGGCCGTGTGCGTGTGGCACGGCGGCCGCCTCATGCTGGGGGACCCGCTCATTCCCTAGGCGACAAGCGAGCCCAGCCAAAAACCCAATGCCTCAATACCGAAAGCCCACCGCCAAGCGCGTGATGTTGGCGTGCGTGTAGTTGGCTTTTTGGTCATAGGCCACACGCACAAAGTAGTCGCGCAGCTCGACGGTGGTAGAAAGCCCGTTTCCGCTGACTTTTTCCTCGCCCGCTTCGCTGGCGCCAGAGCGATGAAACGCATCCACCACCAAGCTCACCGCATTGGGCAGCGACCCTCGCCAGACCGCGTGCGTCACGCGCTGGCCGGTTTGCAGGCGGTCATCCACAATTTGGAAGAGCGAAAACTGGCCCCACGAACGCTTGGAATAGCTGCCGCCCCATAACAAGGAATCGTTCGGGTCAAAGTTCAAATTGACATAAGGCTTGGCATTGGTGCGACCCCAGCCGAGCAAGGGTGACCACCCGTCGACGTTGTCTTGTTTGCCATCCCAAGTGAGGCTGCCGCCCACAAACCCACCACTGGCGACTTGCACCGATGAAATCAACTTGCCATAGCTGGCCAAGCCCGTGGCCTGCTCAATGCCAAAGCGCGACTGCTTGAAATCAGTGGGCTCTTGGTAGTAGCCCACCCAAAAACGGGTGTCGCCCACGCTGCCGCGCACATTGACGTCTGTGGAGGTGTCTCGGGTGGCCGAGTCTTTGTAGGTGCCCAGCGTGGCTTTCCACACAATGGGTTTGTCGGCCGTCGTTTGTGCGGTGGACTCTGCGTTCACGCGGTCTGCGTTGGCCTGCGCGACAGACCCGACACCCAAGCCCCCCAGCAACATCACAGATAAAAAGAATTTAGTTTTCACCTTTAGCCCCTCGTCCCATCAACAAGGCAACCGCTTGCACGGATGTGATGTGCCCGTCCAACAAAGCCACCACCGCCTGAGCAATCGGCATATCCACGCCCAAATGCTGCGCACGTCGCACCACGGTGCGGGCGCAATACACGCCCTCGGCCACATGGCCCAGAGAATCCACCGCTTGTTGCAAAGTCATGCCTTGGGCCAAAGCCAGGCCGACTTTGCGGTTGCGGCTCAGGTCGCCGGTAGCGGTGAGCACCAAGTCGCCCAAGCCCGAGAGGCCCATGAAGGTTTCGGTCTTCGCACCCAGCGCCACGCCCAAGCGTGTCATTTCGGCCAAGCCGCGTGTGATGAGTGCAGCGCGGGCATTGAGGCCCAACTGCAAGCCGTCGCACAAACCGGTGGCGATGGCCAACACGTTTTTCACCGCGCCGCCCACTTCCACGCCGACGATGTCGTCGTTGGCATACACGCGCAGGCTGCTGTTGTGAAAGGCTTTCACCATGGCGTCACGCGCCGATGCGTCGTCGCTGGCAGCCACCAAGGCGGTGGGCATGCCACGTGCCACTTCTTGCGCAAAGCTAGGGCCGCTGAGTGCGCCGCCGCGCAACGCGGGGGCCACTTGGGCGCGCACTTCGTGGGCCATCAAGCCCACGGCGCTGGGTGAGGCGTTGGGTTGCGCGCTTTCATGCTGCGCGGCTTCAAACCCTTTGCACAACCACGCCACTGGCACGCTGCTGCCCAAGATGGGCGCAAGCTGCGTCAGCATGCCGCGCAGGCTGCTCATGGGTGAGCCAATGACGACCAAGTCTTGGTCTGCCAACCAAGGGCCAAGGGATGCTGAGGACACTTGCACGCCTGCGGGGAAAGGCTGCTCAGGCAAGTAGCGGGTGTTCACGCGTTCGGCTTGCATGGCAAGCGCCTGGGGGACATCGCGTGCCCACAGCGTGACGGTGTGGCGTGCGCCAGCGTTGATCGCCAGCGCGGTGCCCCACGCACCAGCACCTAGAACGGCAATCTTCATGTCGACGGCCTAGCGGGAAAAAATTACTGAACTGAGCCAGCCGCTTGTTGCTGCTGTTGTTCGTACATGGCTTGGAAGTTGATTTCGGCCAAGTGCACAGGCGGAAAGCCAGCGCGTTGAATCACGTCTGCCACGTTGCCGCGCAGGTAGGGATAAATGATTTGCGGGCAAGCAATGCCAATGACGGGGCCCATTTGCTCTTCAGGCAAATGGCGCACTTCAAAAATACCGGCTTGTTTGGCTTCGACCAAAAACACCACGTTGTCTTCAATCTTGGTGGTCACTGTGGCCGTTACCGTCACTTCCATAATGCCGTCAGCAACTTGCTCAACGCCCACAGCCAGCTGAATATCGACCGAAGGTTGCTCGGTGCTGGTCAAGATAGCGGGAGAGTTGGGTTGCTCCAAAGACAGGTCTTTCAAATAGACACGTTGAATTTGAAACACGGGGGTTGCTTGTTCTTCTGACATGAGTTTTTCCTAAAACAAAAAAAACCCGCATCGGCCAAACCGAAGCGGGCAGCAAATCGGGTGACTGAATTATGTCAGCTCAAGATTGCAGCAAAGTGACCAAGCCACCCTTGGCGTCCAAGGCCACCAAATCATCACAGCCGCCCACATGTGTGTCGCCAATGAAGATTTGCGGCACGGTGCGGCGGCCCGTGGTTTCCATCATGTGGGCGCGCGCCACTGGGTCGGTGTCGATGCGAATTTCTTCAATCTCAGCCACGCCTTTGGCTTTGAGCAGCTGCTTGGCACGAACGCAATACGGGCAAACAGCGGTGGTGTACATCTTGACGGCGGGCATGGGGAGTTCTCCGAGGTAATTCAAGCCAAAAATTAAGCTTTTGCAACAGGCAGGTTAGCTTCTTTCCAAGCTTTCAGCCCGCCGTGCAAGGAATGCACCTTTTCGTAACCCAGCTTTTGCGCGATGGCTTGGGCGCGCTTGGAACGCGCACCGGCCGCACACACCATGATGACGGGTGTGGCTTTGTTTTTCACAGCCTTGCTCAATCGGGCTTCCAACTCGTCCAAGGGCACGTTGACGGCGCCTTTGATATGGCTTTGCGCAAACTCATCTGCGCCACACACATCCACCACCACGCCTTTTTCGCGGTTGATGCATTGCACCACCTCATTGGGCGAAATGCCGCTGGCCGCAGCGCCTTGCACCACGGGCAGCAACAAAAAGAAGCCGGAGGTCAGGGCGATGGTGATCAACATCCAGTTGTCGAGGAGAAATTTCACAGAGGAATCCAGTTCAAAAAAGCAAAAAGGGGAAATAAAAGTATCGCGTCAGGGCAGCATTCTAAAATCATGGCTACTCTTTCACTGACTCTGCTGATTTAAACCATGTACAAGCTCGTATTAATTCGCCACGGCGAATCCACCTGGAACCTTGAAAACCGCTTCACCGGCTGGACCGATGTGGACCTGACACCCACTGGCATCGAACAAGCTAAGAACGCTGGCAAGCTGCTGAAGGCCGAAGGTTTTGAGTTTGATGTGGCTTACACCAGCGTGTTGAAGCGCGCCATCCGCACCTTGTACCTCGCTTTGGATGAGATGGACTGCACCTGGTTGCCCGTCATGAAAAGCTGGCGTCTGAACGAACGCCACTACGGCGGCTTGCAAGGCCTGAACAAGGCCGACATGGCCAAACAGTACGGCGACGCGCAAGTGCTGGTCTGGCGCCGCAGCTACGACACACCACCGCCTGAGCTGGAGGCGCACGACCCCCGCAGCGAGCGCAGCGACCCCCGTTACGCCAAACTCGACCCTGCCCAAGTGCCACTGACAGAGTGCCTGAAAGACACCGTGGCGCGCGTCATTCCGTTCTGGAACGAGTCCATGGCCCCTGCCATCAAAGCGGGCAAACGCATTGTGGTGGCTGCCCACGGCAACTCCATCCGCGCGCTCATCAAGTATTTGGACGGCATCAGCGACCAAGACATCGTGGGCTTAAATATTCCCAATGGCATTCCACTGGTGTACGAGCTGGACGACAACCTCAAACCGATTCGTCACTACTATTTGGGCGACGCCGAGGCAGCGGCCAAAGCCGCCGCCGCGCTCACCTCACACGGCAAGGCTTAATGCTTCCACCGACAGCGCGCCTTCTGGGCGCGTTGTATATTGAGCACTTTTAGAAATACGTCAACATTCAGGGGCAACATGCGTCAACAACTCAAGATCGCAGGTTGGATCGCCATCGGCGCTTTGACCGGTGCACTGACCACCGTTTCACTGCAAACCGTCGCACGCGCCAACATGGCGCCCCTGCCGTTGGAAGAACTGCAGCAACTCGCTGCCGTGTTCAACATGGTCAAGAGCGACTACGTCGAGCCCGTGGACGAGAAAAAACTCATCAGCGACGCCATCACCGGCATGGTGGCCAGCCTTGACCCGCACTCGCAGTATTACGACAAAAAGTCGTTCAAAGAATTCCGCGAAGGCACCACCGGCCGCTTTGTGGGCGTGGGCATTGAGATCACCCAAGAAGAAGGCCTGATCAAAATCGTGTCTCCGATTGAGGGCTCACCCGCTTTCCGTGCGGGCATGAAGTCGGGCGACCTGATCACGCGAATTGACGACACCGCGGTCAAAGGTCTGTCGCTCAACGAGGCGGTCAAACGCATGCGTGGCGAACCTGGTACCAAGGTCATGCTCACCATCTTCCGCAAGGACGAAAACCGCACCTTCCCCGTCAACATCGTGCGCGAAGAGATCAAAACCCAAAGCGTCAAAGGCAAAGTGTTGGAGTCTGGCTACGCCTGGATTCGCCTGAGCCAGTTCCAAGACCGCTCGGTGGACGACTTCATCAAGAAGCTGGAAGAAATCCACAAACAAGAACCCAAGCTCAAGGGCTTGGTGCTGGACCTGCGCAACGACCCAGGTGGCTTGCTGGATGCCGCCGTGGCCGTGTCTGCCATGTTCTTGCCAGAGAACATCGCCGTGGTGTCGACCAACGGCCAATTGGCTGAGAGCAAGTTTGTGTACAAGGCATCGCCCGAGTTCTACCGCCGCAACAGTGGCAACGACCCCGTGGCCAAGTTGCACCAAAACACCAAAGGCATTTACCGCACGGTCCCGCTAGTGGTGCTGGTGAACGAAGGCTCGGCATCAGCCAGCGAAATCGTGGCCGGTGCTTTGCAAGACCACAAGCGCGCCACCATCATGGGCAGTCAAACCTTTGGCAAAGGCTCGGTGCAAACCGTGCGCCAGCTGGGTCCCGATACCGCTTTGAAAATCACCACCGCGCGCTACTACACGCCCAACGGCCGCAGCATTCAAGCCAAAGGCATCGTGCCCGATGTGTTGTTGGACGACACCGCCGAGGGCAGCCCGTTTGCCATTTTGCGCATGCGTGAAGCCGACCTCGACAAGCACCTAGAAAGCGGCCAAGGCAAAGACGCCAAAGACGCAGCCAAGGAAAAAGAAAAAGAGAAGGCCCGTGAAGAAGCCTTGAAGCGTTTGGAAGAAGAATCCAAAAAGCCCAACAGCGAACGCCGCCCACCTGAGTTTGGCAGTGACAAAGACTTCCAGCTGCAACAGGCCATTAACCGCCTCAAAGGCCAGCCCGTGTTGGCCAGCAAGACACAAAGTGAGCGCCCTGCTGCCGAGAAGAAAGACAAGTAACTCACTTGTAGGCCTGCGGTGAACGACGACCAACTGCTGCGCTATTCGCGCCACATCCTGCTGGACGAGGTGGGCATCGAAGGCCAGCAGCGCTTGGTCGATAGCCATGTGCTGATCGTCGGTGCGGGTGGTTTGGGCTCGCCAGTGGCGTTGTACTTAGCCGCCAGCGGGGTCGGCCACATCACAATCGCCGACCACGACGTGGTCGACCTCACCAACCTGCAACGGCAAATTGCCCACACCACCGCGCGTTTGGGCCACCCCAAGGTCGCGTCAGCCGCTCAAGCCATGCTGGCTCTCAACCCCGAAGTGCGCGTGACTGCGCTGGCCCAAAAGCTAGACGCCGCACGGCTCGACGCGCTGGTGCCCACCGCGAACGTGGTGGTGGACTGCTGCGACAACTTTGAAACCCGCCAAGCCGTGAACGCCGCTTGCGTGAAACACAAGGTGCCTTTGGTCTCGGGTGCAGCCATTCGCATGGATGGCCAGCTGTCGGTGTACGACGCGCGTGACGAGGCATCGCCCTGCTATGCCTGCATCTTCCCGCCCAGCGAAGCGCCCGAAGAAGTGATGTGTTCCACCCTGGGTGTGCTCGCGCCACTGGTGGGCGTGATTGGCACGATGCAAGCCATGGAAACCGTCAAGCTCATCACTGGTCTGGGCTCGCGCCTGACAGGTCGCCTGCAAATGCTGGATGGCTGTGACATGGCCTGGAACGAAGTTCGCTTGCAGCGCAACGCTAGCTGTCCGGTGTGTGGCACGCCCCAAACCGCTTCCTAAACCACCTTGGCTGCAAAGCCCGCCCATCTGAAAACAATCCCAAGTGCTGCGTTTGCGCATGCAGCTGCAGCGCCTCATACGGGCCTGCATTGCTTTTGTAGCTGTACGACCACGCATAGCCCTGCCCCACCATCCACGCGCCCACATCGTTGCCTTGGCGGCTGAGCTGCGCCAGCAAGCGGCCGTAGCTGTCGCGTGTGCGGACCGTCACCTCCACCACTTGGCCCTGCAGCACAGCGTGCAGGGCAGCCCGTGACTGCGGGCCCCACGGCTGGCAAATCTCGGGGGCGTCAATGCCCAACAGCCGCACCTTGTGCGCTTCACCGCCCTGCAGCGGCTGCACCCACACGGTGTCGCCATCGCTCACGTGGGTGACCACGCCGAGCCACCCCCACGCAGAACTGCAAAACACCGCACATAACAACACACAACTTCGCATGACTCGCATTGTGCAAACCACCGGGCATCAGGGGGTGAGCCTGCCGTTACGATCTGCGCGACTCAGCCGTGACGATCCACCCCTCGAGCGGGTCACAGTCAGGCAACCCATAGTGCGCATCACCCGCCTCATGCTGCGCCTGCGCCCATGCCACTTGCAACATGCACAGCACCGCATCTAAACAATCGCCACTGGCATCGTCCACCAGGGTGTCATGCTGGGCATGGGTGAGTTTGAGGCGCAGGCCTAAGCGGGTTTGGCCTACTTCGAGGGCTTGCAGCAGTTGTTTGCGGGCAATCAAGCGCTCGGGGGTTTGCTTGGCTTTGTCGTCACTTTTGTAAGAGGTGTTGCCGATCAGCTCACGCGCCAGCAGGCCAGGGTAGGCCTCGAGGGCAACGCGCAAGGCAGATGAAACAGATGAGCCCCCCTCATCGGCGCACACAGCAGGTGCATGCAAGCGCGGCAGTGTCACGCCCGCCTCAATCAGCAGGGGCACGCCCGCGTGCAGCATGTAGGCCACGGGCGGGTTGACCCATTTCATCGAGGGGCTAGAGCCCGCAGGGGCGTCGGTGGCGCGGTGCGCAAATTTGCCGCCCACGGGGCGTGCATCACAAAAGGCTTTGAAGGTGTCACGTATCTCGGCGCGGCTGAGTGCGGTGTAGTGCTGCATGCAGGCCAGCCAGTCGGTGGGCCAACCCAGCGTCTGCACCAACTCACGCGGCAAACCAAATGGCAAATCAAAACCGCCCACCCACGCTTGAGGCTGTTTGAGCCAATCGGCAAAAGCGGGCAGGGTGTCAAACCGCAGCAAGCTTTGCAGCTGCACGCGGCCCGCTTTGGCGTGGCCGACAGCCACGACGATGGGTTTACGTTTGGAGGGGCTGCTGCTGAAGTCGCAGCCAATCAGGGTCAAGCGCGGCCGACGATGGACGCAGTGGCCATCAGCTCTTCCAGCAATGCGAATGACACTTGGCCTGACACGCCGTAGGGGTCGAGCTCAGGCTTTTCGGAGTACTTCAACACGATGGAGGGGTTGAGTTTGTCTAAGCGCACATGGCCCATGGTCCAGCCGCCAAAGCGGCGCTCGGAGATTTCTTCATACGCCAAGATCACCACGTCTTGGTGACGCGGGTCTTTGACGATGTGGGTGTAGAGCGCGTTGACTTGGTTGCGTCCACCTTCGATGGCTTGCAAATAAATGCCGCCACCAAAACACAGCACCCCCGTGATGCCGTTGCTGATGTTGTGCTCACGGGAGCTGGCCAAGATGGATTCGGTTTCTTCAGCCGTCTCGGGTTTGACGGAACGGCTCACATACAACAAACGAACAAGCATGGCATCAACCTTTGGGAATGAGAGACAAAAATTCGCGGCGCAAGTTGGGGTCCTTCAAGAACGCGCCACGCATGACCGAGTTAAGCATCTTGCTGTCCATGTCTTTGACGCCGCGCCATGACATGCAGAAATGGCTGGCTTCCATGACGATGGCCAAGCCATCGGGCTGTGTTTTGGATTGAATCAAGTCGGCCAGTTGCACCACGGCCTCTTCTTGAATTTGCGGGCGGCCCATGACCCATTCGGCCAAGCGGGCGTACTTGGACAAGCCAATCACATTGGTGCGTTCGTTGGGCAGCACGCCAATCCAGATCTTGCCAATCACAGGGCAAAAGTGGTGACTGCAGGCACTGCGCACAGTGATGGGACCAACGATCATCAACTCGTTCAGGTGTTCCGCATTGGGAAACTCGGTGATGGCGGGTGCTTGCACATAGCGGCCTTTGAAGACCTCTTGCAAATACATTTTGGCCACGCGGCGGGCGGTGTCGCCTGTGTTGTGGTCATGCTCGGTGTCGATCACCAAGCTGTCGAGCACGCCTTGCATCTTGACCTCGACTTCGTCGAGCAAGGCCTCGAGCTCGCCTGGCTGAATGAACTCGGCAATGTTGTCATTGCTGTGGAAACGTTTGCGTGCGGCAGAAATTCGCTCGCGAATCTTCACAGAAACCGGCGTGCCTTCAAAGTTGTTTTTTGCTGTCATGGGAAGATGGTATCAGCGAAGCAAAAACCTTATGACCGCCCACTCAGTATGGCTTGCCGGTCAAAAACACCCCAAAACGCAGCACAGCCGAGGACAACGCATCCACCAAGCGCTCCCCGAGGCCACGGTTGAGATAGGCCTGCGGATCGACACGGGTGGCGCCTTGGGCGATGGCATCCATCAAGCTGTCTTGCAGCGATTGGGCCAAAGGCGGGTTGTGCGCCACCACATTGGCCTCACGCGCCAGCAACAAGCTGAAGGGGTCAAGGTTGGACGAGCCCACGGTCAGCCACTTGCCGTCCACCACCGCCACTTTGGCATGCAAAAAGCTGGCGTGGTATTCATGAATTTCCACACCCGCTTCAATCAACTGGCCGTACAACTGACGCGCTGCGCGGTAGGGCACGAAGTATTCGTACTGGCCTTGCAGCAACAAACGCACACGCACGCCACGACGCGCCGCCGTGATCAATGCACGGCGCAAACGCAGGCCAGGAAAAAAATACGCACTGGCCACAAGAATGTCGTGGCGCGCTGACCCAATGGCTTTGCGATAGGTGCGCTCTATGTGGGAACGGTGGCGCACGTTGTCGCGCAACACCAGCTGCGCCTCACCCAGCACTGGCAAGTGCACGCTTTGCGATGCCCCGCGCAAGGCATCCATGGCGCTGCTCAGGTCTTGGCTGCGCAGCTCGCGCACGGCCTCGATGCGCGACCACAGCTGGGTCATGGTGTCGTGAGCAGCCGTCACCAAAGGGCCGCGCATGCTCACGGCGTAGTCCAGCCGAGGCGACGTGAGCAAACCATCCACATGCGGGTCCAGATAATCGTCCATGATGTTGATGCCGCCACAAAACGCCACCGTGTTGTCCACCACGCACAGCTTGCGGTGCAAACGCCGCCATCGGCTGGGCAGCCAAAAGCCCAGCCCCACGGCGGGCGCAAACACGCGCACTTGCACACCTGCTTGCGCCAACTGACCGGCCCACAAGGGGGGCAACAGTCCCGTGCCCACACCGTCCACCACCACACACACGCGCACACCGCGCTGCGCGGCCCGCATCAGCGCACGCGCCACTTCGGCGCCTGCCCCTGCAAAGTCAAAGATGTAGGTTTCCAGCAGCACCTCGTGCTGCGCGTCATCCACCGCCTCCACCATGGCCGCAAACAACTCCACACCCCCTGTGAGCAGGCGCATGTCATGTGGCTCGGTGGGCGTGCGCTTCATGGGGCTTCCCACGCAAACTCCACCAGCAAAGGCAAGTGGTCAGACATGCGCCGCCAGATGAGGCCGCGCGGCACCTGTGAGCCCACGCGATGCAAACCGCGCGCATACACATGGTCAAGCTGTGCCAAAGGCAAACGCGCGGGAAACGTCGGGTGTTTCTTGCCTGTGTTGGTGTGCAAACCCACACTGGCCATCATGTGCGACACCGCGCTGCCCCAGTCATTGAAGTCACCCGCCACCAACAGCGGTGCATCGGCGGGCACTTCACGCGCGATGAAGTCATGCAGCTGCTGCGTTTGGCGCAAGCGGCTGCCGGGCAACAACCCCAAATGCGTGACGATGACGTGCAGCTCACGCGTTTGCACTTGCAAGGTCACATGCAACAAGCCGCGTTGTTCGAGGCGGTGGTCAGACATGTCTTCATGCCCATGCTCCAGCACGGGCCAGCGGCTGAGCAGCGCATTGCCATGCTCGCCGTGTTGGGTGATGGCATTGGTGCGGTACACCGCCGTGTAGCCCTCGGGCGCCAAAAAGTCGGCTTGGCCCTGCTCGGGCCAGCGCTTGAAGCGGCGAGCTTGCTGGCGGTTGAAAGCCCGCACCTCTTGCAGGCACACCACGTCGGCATCAAACTGCTCAACCGCATGGCCCAGGTTGTGAATCTCTAGACGACGCGCAGGCCCGTGGCCTTGCACGCCTTTGTGAATGTTGTAAGTGGCAACTTTGAGTGTTTTCATGTTCTGAGCGTGAGTGTGCCTCAGCACAGGGATGACTTAAATATCTGCTAAAAACTGTGCATGCCTACAAAAATTCTCATTGGCGTCTGCGCCACGCTCATCACTTGTGCTGGCTGGGCACATGACGCCCGCATCAAGTGGGGCGTGAGTGGCGGCATGAACCACTACCAAGAGCACAACCTCATGCAGCTGCAAGGCCCCGAAGTGGGTCTGCACGCCCAACTCAGCCAATGGTCGGCATGGCCTGATGCGCGACTCGAGGCTGACGTGTTGCTGGGCAAGCAAACCTACACCAGCAACGGCTCTGGCAGCATGCGAAACGTGACCAACCTCGAAACCCGCTGGCGTGCCATGGTTCCCGCCTTTCAAACAACAGCGCCCGACACGGGCTGGTCTGCTGGCTTGGCCGTTCACACCTTGTGGAACGATTTGCGCGGCACATCCTCCTTCAATGGCGTGACCTACGGGGGCTACGAACGAATCGCCATGCAGCTGTGGTTGCCCCTGCGTTGGGTCAGTGGTGAGGCCTGGGAGGTAGAAGGCGGCTGGCTGCTGTACGGCCGCCACAGCTCCATGCTGTCGCAAGTCAACACCCGCTATCAAGACATTCACAACACGCAACGCCGTGGCCAATACGCCCAAGCCAGCATGCAGTTTGCGCTGGGTGGGGGTGACACCCTCAAGCCCTTTGTGCGCTACACCTATTTGGCCGACTCCAACACCGTCACCATGAACGGCAAAAAGTGGCTCGAGCCCGAAAGTCACCGCTGGCAAGTGGGCGCGGTGTGGGAATTTTCAGGGCCTTGAATGCCAATGCGCGCGCGGCATCGCCCTCTATGATGCCCCATGCTCACCCCCCCAGACTCCCTTACCAACCTACCCACATGGCGCGCCGAAAGCGGCGCTGCTGCCCCACGCCGCGTGGTGGCCGCTGACGACACCATGTCAGCCGACACCGCCTACCGCTTGGCGTGCGAGGGCACGGGCCTGCTGTGGCAAGGTGACTTTCACAACGCACGGCAATTGCTGCAAGCCTTGGCACGCCGCACTGAGCGCAAGCCCAAGAAAAGCAAAAAGTCAGAACCTGAAGTAGCCCCCCTGCAAGCGTTC
>JAIXRH010000098.1 GCA_027485285.1 Comamonadaceae bacterium
CGTGACAGCGGTTTGGTGCATGCGCTGCTGGGTTTGCGCACACTCGACGACCTCGCCGGGCACCCCGTGTGCGGCCCCAGCTATGAGGGCTTTTGCATTGAAAACCTCATTGCCGCCGCAGGCCCGCAATGCACGCCTTACGCCTACCGCACGCACACGGGCGCTGAGATTGACCTGTTGTTTGAAAAAGCAGGCCAGCCATGGATGGCGATTGCAATCAAACGCAGTTCAGCGCCCGCATTGAGCAAAGGCTTTGGCGTGGCATGCAATGACTTGGGCGTGTCGCAACGCTATGTGGTGTACCCAGGCACAGATCGTTTTGGCATGCGCCATGCAGCGACCGCGATTGGCTTGACCGATCTGATGGGCCTACTCAGCGCCAGTTAATGGGTTGCCATGCCCACCAAAACTGCACAAGCTCAATGCTGATGCCCATGTGTGCCATGCACATGGCGGTGGGTAATTTCTTCCGCCGAGGCGGCGCGCACATCGGTCACGGTGCAGCTGAAACGCAAGGCTTGGCCCGCCAACGCATGGTTGCCGTCGAGGTGGACTTCGGGGCCTTTGATTTTCATCACGTTGAACACGCGCGGCTGGCCATCGTCGCCCGCGCCTTGCAACTGGCCGCCCACTTTCACGCCCGGTGGAAACTCGGTTTTAGGGATGACGCGCACCAAGGATTCGTCACGCTCGCCAAAGGCGTCTTCGGCGCTCAAATCGAGCTTGACGGCAAAGCCAACAGCTTGGCCATGGAGTGCGGCTTCGACCTTGGGAAAAATGTTGTCGTAGCCGCCATGCAAATACGACAAATACCCTGAGTCAAAAGGCTTGCCTGTCGGACTGGTGACTTGGTATTTGATGGTGACGGCCGTGTCTTGGATGATCTGCATGGCTAGGCTTTGAATGAAAAAACGTCATTGTCCACGACCGCACAGGTCCAGCAGCATCAGGCCTTACCATTCCCACCCATGAAACCTATCATCCGTGCCTTCTTCCAAACCCTGCGCCTTGTGCTGGGCCCCGTCATGTTGCTCAAAGAGCGTCTCACTCAACCCAAGGGCATGCAGCGCGATGCTGCGGCCCAAGCTGCGGTGGACCTGCAATGCCAAAGCTTGGCGTTGTACCAGTTCAACACCTGCCCGTTTTGCATCAAGGTGCGCCAAGAAATGCGCCGCTTGTCGCTGCCGATTGACAAGCGCGATGCACAACACCACGCTGCCAACCGTGAAGAACTGCTGCAAGGCAGCGGCGCCACCAAAGTGCCTTGTTTGAAGATCACCGAAGCGAACGGTCAAGTGCGTTGGCTGCAAGACTCGAATGCGATCGTGGCCCACCTGCGCGAGCGCTTTGAGAAGCCTGCCAACTGACCCCATCCATGCACGACGCACGCCAGCTCAGCCGCAAACAAATCCTGACCCTCATCATCTTGACCTTGGTCTGGGGCATGAACTGGCCGATTTTGAAGATCGGCGTGACGGGCTATCCGGCCATCACGTTTCGCAGCATTTCGATGTGGATCGGTTGGCCGCTGCTGGGCCTGGTTTTATGGCAGATGAAGGTGCCATTCAAGGTGCCGCGAGGCGAGTGGAAAGAGTTGCTGCTGTTGGCCACCAGCAATATGTTTGTCTGGCATGTGACGATCATTCTGGCTGTCCAAGATTTGTCCAGTGGGCGTGCTGCGATTTTGGGTTACACAATGCCGATTTTTTCGGCCGTGATGGGGGTTTTATTTTTCAAGGCACCGCTGCGCCCACGTGCTTGGTTAGGTGTGGCGTTGGCGGGATTGGCCGCGCTTCTCTTGCTGTGGCACGAATTGGTTGACCTCTCGGGCAAACCGATGGGGGTCTTCATGGCCTTACTGGCAGCGGCAGCATGGGCCTTGGGCACACAACAAATTCGCCACACCAAGATGACCGTGCCCACGCTGACCATTGTGTTTTGGATGACTGGCATGACCACCCTTTTGATGAGCTTGCTCGCCATTGGGTTTGAGTTGGACCGTTGGGCCATGCCTACCGCCACCACATGGGGCTCCATTTTTTATAACGCCATTGGTGTGTTTGTTTTTGCGCAAGCCGCTTGGCTGGGCTTGGCACGCAGCTTGCCACCTTTGGCATCAAGCCTGAGCGTCATGTTCATCCCCGTGCTGGGTGTCTTCACGGGCGCATGGTGGCTGGGTGAAGTGCTTCACTGGCAAGACTGGGCGGCCGTGGTGCTGGTGGTGGCGGCCATCGCGTCGGTGCTATGGCCCGTCAGCACAGCCAGCGCTGCGTCTTAAGCCACTCAAACCGTTTGAAGGCGGCGCAGTGCCTGATTGAGCGGCGTCAATGTTGCCGACTGAGGTAAGTCTTGGCAAGCTTTGGTGAGCCACATGACCGATTGCTTTGAATAACCTGCCGCCAACATGACACGCTGAGCCTTGGCCACCACCCTCTCATGCGACATCGGCATTTCTGGGTCGCCCAGTGCATCTGACACGCATGCCTCTAAGGTCTTCCCATTTCGCAAGCGCACGCGCAACTGCGCGCCAAAATGCGCGGGGTATGCGCGGCTCCAACGCGATGCGGCGCTCACGTGGGTAAGCGCGCGTAAGTGCGTCAGCACCGGATGCGCCAACGATTCGGGCTGTGTGTCTGCCAAGCCAAAATCCCCACGTAGCAGACCTACGGCAACGGCATGCTGCAAACTAAAACGCGCGTGTTGGCGAGTTTGTGGTTGTGCATGATCGGCAAAATCCAGCGCAGTTTGGTAGGTGCTGAGTTCCACACGCGTCACATCGTTCACATCGCCGACTTGCGCATGCAGTTGCA
>JAIXRH010000131.1 GCA_027485285.1 Comamonadaceae bacterium
CTTTCACGTCATGGTGGTCGACACACACACGGGCAGCACGCCGCGCCTGAGCAACCAAGCCCAAGTGCGCGTCAACCCTGCGTCACTCATGAAGCTGGCCACCACCACCGCCGCGCTCGACACCCTGGGCCCCGCCTATGTGTGGCGCACGCCCGTGTATGTGGACGGTCCTGTGCGAGATGGGGTGCTGCAAGGCAATGTTTATATCAAGGGCAGCGGCGATCCACGCTTGGTGGTCGAACGTGTGTGGTTGCTGATGCGCCGCATTCAAGGTTTGGGCATTCAAAAAATTCAAGGCGACATCGTGCTCGACCACAGTGCGTTTGACGTGCCCGCACGCGACGCCGCCAGCTTTGATGGGGAACCCCTGCGCCCTTACAACGCCGCACCCGATGCGCTCTTGATCAACTTCAAATCCTTGCTGATTCAGTTTGTGCCGGACCGCGCGGCCAACGTGGCACGGGTGCAAATTGAGCCGCCCTTGGCAGGTGTGCAATACCCCGCCGCCGTGCCCATGAGCCAGGGTGACTGCAGCGACTACCGCAGCGCCCTGCGGGCGGATTGGAGCGACCCCACACGCATTCGCTTTGCCGGCAACTTTCCCGCGGTGTGTGGCGAAAAAATGTGGCCGATTGCTTATGCCGCGCCTCAGCAATTCGCGCCACGTGCCATCGCCGGCATGTGGCAGCAACTCGGCGGTCAGCTCAGCGGACAGGTGCGCGATGGCAGCATCCCCGCCAACTTGCAGCCCACCTTCAGCGTGGAGTCTGCCACCTTGGCCGAAACCATCCGCGACATCAACAAGTTCAGCAACAACGTGATGGCGCAGCAGCTGTTCCTCACGCTGAGCCAACAACAACGCGGCGTGGGCACTTTTGACGCCTCACGCGAGGTGATGCAGCGCTGGTGGCGCGAACGCGTGGGCGGCGACATGCCCACCTTTGACAACGGCTCGGGCCTGAGCCGCGAAGAACGCATCAGCGCACAAGCCCTTGCCCGATTGTTGCAAGTGGCGTGGGCCTCGCCCCATATGTCTGAGTTGATGAGCTCGTTGCCCGTGACTGGCCTTGACGGCACGATGAAGCGCAGCAAAGCACAAGCCAGCGCGCACTTGAAAACTGGCAGCTTGCGCGATGTGGCGGGAGTGGCGGGTTTTGTGGACACAGCCAGCGGCAAACGCTGGGTGGTGGTGGCCATCCTGCACCACGCCAACGCCCATGCGGCGCGCCCTGCGCTGGACGCAATGATTGACTGGGCGGGTAAGCAGCCTTGAAGGCCATGGCCGCCCCACTTTTGAAAGAAGTCCATGAACGACACCGAATGGATCGGCTACGCCGCTGCCAGCCTGACCACCGCCAGCTTTGTGCCGCAAGCGTGGTTGACCTTCAAGACCCGGGATGTGAGCGGTATTTCGCTCGGGATGTACAGCGCGTTCACGCTAGGCATTGCGCTGTGGTTGGCCTACGGCTTACTCATCGAAGCGTGGCCCGTGGTGATTGCCAACGTGATCACGCTTGTGTTGGCAGCCAGCATTTTGGCGATGCGCTTGCGCTTTGGGCGCCAGCCCTCAGCGGGGGATTAACGCCAGCCCTGGGCCGTGGCGTTGTACAAAAAGCTGGCGACCCAACGATTGCCTGCGGGTGTGAGGTGGATGCCGTCAGCAAAGAGCATGGTGGTGTAGCTCGCGTTTGCCGCAGCTGACGTGCAACCCGTGAACAAGGTTGCGTTCCCACACGCTGGCGTCGTCCCTGCCACAACCGTGCTGCTGAAGCCTGTATCGGTAAATGGGCTCACAACAGCGAATGAAGTCACATACAAAAACTGCGAGGTCACACCTGACGCGTTGGCATAAATCACAGAATTAGGGGTTTGACCGCCAAAGGCATTGCTCAAAGCCAACAAGACAGCCTCGTTGAAAGTGTTTGTTGCCGTTGTGCTGACCGTGCTGGTATTGACCCGACCCCAAGGCGTGCGAGAGACATCCAACACCGGCATGATCAAAATATGCTTGGCGCCAGCCGTCTTCAAGCGCTGCACTTGCGTGACCAAGGCTTGGGCTGCTGTATCTGGATTGCTGCCCGCTTTGACGTCAAAGGTGCCCACGGCAATAAACACCAAGTCAGTTGCAGAAAAACCACCATCGTTAGCGATGACATCACCGATCTGCGTGGCTAAATCAGCGATTGGGGCACCAGCGCTGGCCTTGATTTGGGCCCCAGCTTTGGCCTTATACAGAATATTCGACTGCCCAAAGTAAGCCGCCACTTGCCCCACGACGGTGCGGGTGGTGGTGCCATCGTTCACAGTGGCCGCCGGATCATTGAACCCATCTCCTAAACCCACCACACGGGTTGGCTTGAACGGCTCCACTGTGCTGCTTGCGCCGCAGGCGGATAGCAAGCCCACGAGCGCAATGCTGCACAGGGCTTTGAAGGTTCGGCTAAAAATTGGGTTCATCACAGGCTCTCTTTGATTACCGCGTTAGTTTAACGAGTTGGCGTGGCGGCTCGCGTCAAGCGGTCGCGTACCCCATCCCATTCGGGGGTGGGGGGTGGGGCTTCAACCCAGATGTGCGCAACGCCTTGGTCGTCGAAGCTGCGCAATTGAGCGAAAAGTTGGTGGGCGCAGTCATTGGCCAATGGGGGCATGGGCTGCACCTGGAACAGCGCGGCGTGGGTCGCAGGCAGTTGAACCGTGCAGCGTGACCAGACGGCGACCTTGCCGGCGGCAGCGCCCTCAGCCTTCAATTCAGCGCTGTTTTTCGCACTTGCAATCTCATAGGCAAGGATGGCGTTTTGCAAATCAACAGCCGTCATCAACTGCACTTTGGCCGTGGGCGCATAGTGCGACGCCAGCGTACCCGAAGCACGCGGGGCATCTGCATCGGGCGCATTGGGGGTGATCACGCGCATCCCGCATGCATCGCTCAATTGCTGAGGTGTCAGCACGCCAGGGCGCAACAACACGGGCGAGGCGCGCGTGCAGTCGACGATGGTGGACTCGATGCCCACCTCGCACGCGCCGCCATCGAGAATGAGCAACCCGTCGCCAAACTCAGCCGCCACATGGGCGGCAGTGGTGGGGCTGACACGGCCAAACACATTGGCGCTCGGCGCGGCCACGCCAAGCACACCCAAGGCCTCGGCGCTTTGCAGCACGGCTTGTGCTGTTGGGTGTGAAGGGCAACGCAAGCCCACCGAGTTTTGCCCACCGGCGGCCACGGCCGATACTTCTGGGCGGCGCGGCAAGATGAGCGTCAAGGGCCCGGGCCAAAACGCGTCCATGAGTTTTTGCGCAAAGTGCGGCACATGGCTGGCAAAGTGCGGCACGCTTTGCGCGCTGGCCACATGGACGATGAGCGGATGGCTGGCGGGGCGGCCTTTGGCTGCAAAGATTTTGGCCACGGCCGCGTCGTTGCAGGCATCAGCGGCCAAGCCATAAACCGTCTCCGTCGGCAAGCCCAACAGCTCACCGCGCTGCAAGGCAGTTGCAGCGGCGCTGATGGATGTCGAGCGTTGGCTGTCGAGAATCATGGGACGCAGCACGGGCAAAAAAATTGAACCATCAAGCGCTCATGCGGCGGCGGCGCTTTGAACAAGGTCGCCATCAAAACGGCGCAATGCCCAAAATGGCTGCCGCTTGCAAAGCCACGTCACGCGCTGCCTCGGGCGTGGCCGCGGTGATGTTGAGGTGGCCCATCTTGCGGCCCACTCGCGCTTCGCGCTTGCCGTACAAATGCAGGTGCGTGCCAGGCAACGCCAGCACTTTGTGCCATGCAGGCTCGGCTTGCAAAAGATTGGGCTTCAAAGAATTGGGTTCTGACCCCGATTGTTCCAACCACACATCGCCGAGCAAGTTGAGCATGATGGCGGGGCTGTGTTGTCGCGGCTGTATCAAAGGCAAATCGGCCATGGCACGCACTTGCAGTTCAAACTGCGACACGTCGCAGGCGTCTTGGCTGTAGTGGCCGCTGTTGTGCGGGCGAGGCGCGATTTCGTTGACGACCAACGCGTGATCAGCCAACACAAAAAACTCCACGCACAACACGCCCACATAGTTCAACTCTTGGGCCACCGCTTTGGCGGCGGAGATGGCTTGATTGGCCAACGCGTCAGGCACGTTACCCGCAAACACGTCGGTCACGGCCAAGATGCCGTCGCGGTGCAGGTTGCGTTGCACGGGCAAGTTGACCATCGTGCCGTCGCGGCCACGCGCCACGATGACTGAACATTCGCTGGCCAAGGACAGCATTTTTTCCAGCACGCAAGGCTTGCTTCCCAGCTTGATCCAGCCCGCATTCAGCTCGTCACGCGTGCGCACGCGCAACTGGCCTTTGCCGTCGTAGCCCATGCGGGTGGTTTTCAGAATGCCGGGTAGCAGGCTGTCGGCCAGAGCAGCCCCCTCCGAGCCATTTGCACCTTGGGTCTCAGCCTGCAAGGCGGCCAATTCCGCTGCCGTGTCGATCACCGCATGCGGGGCGATAGGCACACCGCACTTTACAAAGTGGGCTTTCTCTCGCGCACGGTCTTGCGCCACAGCCACGGCAGAGGCGGCAGGCGACACGGGCC
>JAIXRH010000018.1 GCA_027485285.1 Comamonadaceae bacterium
AGTGCTTGACCCCCGCAGCTTTCGCAGCTTCAAGTGCATAGACATGGGCTTGATGGTCAACCCGCCAAGCATCTTGTGGGCTGCCCGTTCTTGACGCCATACAAGAAATCACCGCATCGAATGGCTCACCTGCAAAAGCATCTCGCATCAAAGAATCAAGCTGGGTCGGGTCGCCATAACGAAACGTTGCGCCCGCCAAGGACGATGTCTTTGGGTTGTCGGACACCTGCCCTGTTGCCCCTTGGCGAGGACGGGCGAAACAAACCACCTCATGCCCACGCTGGATCAACGCTTGAGCCGTCGCCAAACCGATCGTGCCAGTGGCACCCAGCAAGAGCACACGCCGAGAGGGACAGGCTGTCAATCGAACAGAAAAGTCATCCCCTTGCATGGATTTCTCTGATGCCATTTGAATCAAGCTTTATCCCGCAAACTGCAAGGCGGCCAAGCTGGCATACAAGCCGCCGCGTGCCATCAACGCCGCATGCGTGCCTTGCTCCACCAATTGCCCCTTGTCCAGCACCCAAATGCAATCTGCACGTTGAACCGTGGCCAAACGATGCGCAATCACCAAGGTGGTTCGGCCCTGCATCGCTGTCTCTAGCGCTGCTTGCACCATGCGCTCGCTGTTGGCATCCAAGGCGCTGGTCGCTTCATCTAGCAACAGCAAGGGCGGATTTTTTAAGATCGCTCTGGCAATCGCAATGCGTTGGCGCTGCCCGCCCGACAAACGCACACCCCGGTCCCCCAAAAAGGTGTCGTAGCCCTGCGGTAAGTCGCTGATAAATTCTTGTGCAAAAGCAGCCTCGGCAGCGGCCATGACCTCGGTCAGCGTTGCATCGGGCTTGCCGTAGCGAATGTTGTCTGTGACCGTGCCAGAAAACACAACCGCCTCTTGAGGCACCACGCCGATGCGCTGACGCAAATCATGCAAATCCATTTGCGCAATGGGCACGCCGTCCAACAACACCTCGCCCTGTTGCGGCGCATAAAACCGCATCAACAAAGAAAACAGGGTGGTTTTGCCCGCGCCACTGGGGCCCACAATCGCCACGGTTTGCCCAGGGCGTACTTCACCCGTCAGGCCATTCAAGGCCTGCTGCGTGGGGCGCGAGGGGTAATTGAAATTCACTTCGCGCAGAACCAAGCTGGACCCGTTCACAGGCCAAGCAGCGCGTAGCGGCTGCTGGGGAGAGCTCACGTCTGAACGCGTGTGCAACAACTCCATCAAGCGTTCGGTCGCACCAGCGGCGCGGAGCACATCCCCGTAGACCTCACCCAATACTGCAAAAGCGCTGGCCAACAAAATCACATAAACAATGGTTTGCCCCAACTCGCCCGCTGTGGTGTGTCCTGCGCGCACTGACAGCGCGCCCAAATACAAACCCCACAGGAGTGCAGCACTGGAGGCCAAGATGATGAAGCCCACCAAGAATGAGCGTGCGCGCGTTCGGCGCAAAGCCGTCCCCAAAGCTTGCGCCGTCGACGATGTGAAACGGTCTGCTTCCCGTTTTTCTGCGGTGTAACTTTGCACCACCGAAATGGCATTGAGAACCTCAGAGGCAATGGCACTTGAATCGGCCACGCGGTCTTGACTGGCCCGAGACAGGCGCCTGACCCTGCGCCCCAAATACACGCTGGGGAGGACAACCACCACCAACAAACCAATAACTTGCAGCATCAACCATGGATTGGTCCACACCAACATGCCCACCGCGCCCAGACCCATCACCAAATTGCGCAAACCCATGGACAAAGATGAGCCCACCACGGTTTGAACCAAGGTGGTATCGCTGGTCAAGCGCGACAACACTTCACCCGATTGGGTGGTTTCAAAAAATGTGGGGCTTTGCTCAAGCACATGGCCATAGACTTGGTTTTTCACGTCGGCCGTTATTTTTTCGCCCAACCAACTCACCGTGTAAAAACGCCCGGCTGAAAAGAAAGCCAAAGCTGCGGCGACCAAAAACAACTCAAAAAACCTTTCGGCCAACACATCCGAGCTCGCCGTTGCCACCAAGCCTTGATCAATCAACACCTTCAAAGCCAGCGGAAAAGCCAAGGTGGTGGCTGCCGCAAGCAATAAAAACAAACTCGCAAGCACGACCTGCAAACGGTAGGGACGAATAAACGGAAGCAATCCAGAGAGCGATTTGGGAGAAGATGTCATCTGCTCAGTTTATCTCTGCATGACCTGGCTCAGTGAATGGTCCGATGAGCTCGATCGTCGCCGGATTCAAAAACTCCGCCGTGGTGACCCACCACGATTGGGAACCGTCACGTTTTGACCATCCCAAAAAGGTGTGCCAAGTCTTTGAAGAAGATGCGCACATGCGCCATGGGTTTTTTCCTCACCAGCACTTTGTTCATGTAGGACTCAAACGTGAGTTGTTGCACGTCCTTGTCTTCGCAAATGGTGACAAATTTTTCACGCCGCTTGTCGTTTTGGTACCAAAAATATTGCATGATGCCCAGCACCCAAAATACCGTTCCGTGCTGCTTCATGAATGTTTTGCGCGCTTTTTTGAGGTAAGACACATCGCCTGTTTTTAAAGTCTGCTCCACCGCATCTGCTGCCATCCGACCGCACGCCATGGCGTAGTAAATGCCCTCACCTGAAGCCGGTGCGACGACACCTGCGGCATCACCCGCCAAAACCACATCTTTGCCGTTGTCCCAATGGGGAAGTGGCTTCATGGGGATGGGCGCACCCTCTCGGCGCAAGGTTTCGGCATTGTGCAAGCCTGCCGTTTCACGCAACTTGGCCACAGCGCCTCGCAAAGAAAAACCCTTGTCAGCACTGCCCGTGCCAATGCTCATGGTGTCGCCGTGGGGAAAAACCCAACCGTAAAAATCAGGGGACAAAGCGCCTCGGTAGTACACATCGCATCGGTCAGCGTCGTAGTCTGCTTGTTGCTTAGGTGCACGCACGATCTCGTGATAAGCGAACACATACTTGGTGCGCTCAGCGCCTTTGACAGTTTGGCGAGCCACCTCAGACTTAGCGCCATCTGCACCAATCACAAAACGCGCCCGAATGCTCTTGGCTTCTGGTGAGAATGCGTAGGCAGCTGACAGTGAAGGCGATTGAAGTGCGATGTGTATGCGTGCCACACCATCGTCATCGCGGGTGAGCTTTTCAAATGAACCTCGCATGCGATGAGCGCCATGCGATCGCGCTCTTTCACGCAACCATTCGTCAAACTCATCGCGGTTGACCATGCCAACAAACCCGTTTTCAATGGGGATATCCACTTTGTTGTCTTTAGGTGAAATCATTCGTGCGCAACGCGCTTTGGCCACCAGCAAATGGTCAGGAATTTCAAAATCTTTGATCAATCGAGGCGGTATTGCACCACCACAGGGCTTGGTGCGACCTTGACGATCCAGCAGCAACACGTGCCAACCACGGCTGGCAAGATCATCTGCAGCCGTAGCCCCAGAAGGTCCGCCGCCAATCACAACAACATCATAGGTTTCAGTATTCATGGCTCAATTCCTTTCGATGACCAACAACCAAGGGGATATGGGTTGACTCGGTGACTTTGCGGTCGTAACGCCCCACCCAAATGGCACACGCCGCGGCCAGCACAAACATGGCGACTTCAAAACCAAACACAAAGGCATAGGCACTGCCTTGGTCTGCCAAAACATGGTGCGCCAGGTCACTGGCAGCGGTGCCTAACAAACCACCCAAGCCAAACGCAATGGCTTGGGAGGCACCCCACAAACCCATGCGGGTGCCCGCATGCTGATCACCGCCGGCAGTGGCCAAACGCATCATGGTGGCAATGGCCGCAATCGAAAAACTGCCATTGGCGATGCCCAACAACACCACATTGGGCTTGAGGGGCCAGGGCGGCCCACCCACAGCGGCCAAGCACAAGCCCACCATCGCGAGGCCAGAGACCCAGCAACCGCCCACCATCCAACTTTGAATCGACCCCAAGCGGCCTGCCACACGGCTGCTGCCAGCCAAAGCCACGGCCAACATGCCGCACAACACACCGCTGTGGTGCAAGCCCGACAACTGGGTGGTTTCTCCAGGGGTGAGCCCAAACAACGCGCCTGCAAAGGGCTCCAAGATCAAGTCTTGAGAGCTGTAGGCCAACATCGAAAGAAATACAAACACCGTGAAGGCCTTGGCCTGCGGCTCAGACCAAACCATGTGCAAAGTTTTCTTAAAACCGATTTTCTTGTCTGGCTGCGGCTCAAGGGGGGCTGCCAATCCCGAAGTGCGGACCTGCCCTTCTAAATTCCACAGACACAGGGATGAAATCACCACCACCAACACGCTGAGTGCGCCACTGATCTCTAACAAGCGCTCGGGTGTGTAGGGTTCTAACAATTGACCCACGGTGATGGCTGTGACGGCAAACCCAACGATCATCATCATCCAAACAGCGGTGGCAGCAGGAGCGCGTCGCGCCTCGGCCACGCGCTTGGACATGAGCACCAGCAAAGAGGTGCCGCAAGCACTGACGCCAAATCCAATCAACATGAATGCGAAGAACGACAACGCAATGCCTTGGCTCAGCTCGTGCGCCATCCACACAGTGGCAAGGCTTGCCAAAAAGCCGCCCAACGCTAAAACAGACATGCCGCCCAGCATCCAAGGGGTGCATCGCCTGCCTTGATCCGCGCCAAAGCCCATGCGGGGCCGCACCATTTGCACCAGGTAATGAAAGCCCACCAAAAAGCCAGGAAGCATGGCAGGCAGCGCCAACTCCACCACCATGATGCGGTTGAGCGTTGAGGTGGTCACCACCACCACTGCCCCCATACAAGCCTGAACCAGACCTAGGCGAGCGATGTGTAACCAACCGAACATGGGCAATGTAGTCATCAAGCCGTCTCCTCAAGCGCCCTTAAGGCCCAGGCACTGACCATCATTCCACTCACAAACAAGGGCACCCCAAAAGCACTGACACTCAGCGCTTTCTCAACTGGACTGCGCACAAAACGAACCATCAAAGGAAGCTGGCAAAGACCCAACACCAGCACGGCAAAAGCAGACATGGGTGAACCCCACTCCAACAGCAAAATGGCCACAGCCCATTGCGCCGCCAACATGAACGTGCAGGCATAACAGGCCGCGCGTGTCACGCCCAGTTGAACAGGCAAAGAGCGCACGCCCATTTGCGCATCGCCTGGCACGGCCTTGAAGTCGTTCAACGTCATGATGCCGTGTGCCCCAAAGCTGTAGAGCAAGGCCAACACAATCACCTTGTCCGGGGGCATCTCACCGCCCAGCATGACGGCAGCGCCCGTCACCCATGCCAAGCCTTCGTAACTCAGCCCACACGCTGCATTACCCCACCAGCCGTTGTTTTTCAAGCGAATCGGCGGCATGCTGTAAGCCCATGACAACAACAAGCCCAAGCCAGTCGCGGCAAAACCCCAAGGCCCGAGCGGCCAAGCCCAAAGCAAGGACAAAAGTGTCCACACCACGGCGATGTACAAGCCCCAATGTCCCGGCATACGTCCAGAAGGTATCGGGCGATGGGGTTCATTGATCGCATCGACGTGACGGTCAAACCAATCGTTCACGGCTTGGCTGCTGGCACACACCAAGGGCCCGGCCAGCAAAACACCCCAAATGATCAAAAACCAGTGGTCTGCCAGCGGCTTTCCTGAGGACACCACGCCACATGCAAACGCCCACATGGGTGGAAACCATGTGATGGGCTTCAAAAGCTCAGCGACGGTAGAGAAGGCAGGTCGTTGCATGCCTAAATTTTGGCATGACAACTTAAAGTGTCAACTAGGGTTTACACCTTTGGTCTGTTTTGCTAGGCCTTCAAAAACATGTGCCGAATCGCATCACGGGTTGTGTCGATGCGCTCAGTTTCTGCGTGGTGAAGCTCTCGCAAGGGCCCGTTCAGCATTTTCTTCATCAAGCCCAAGGACAGGGATTCCAAGACGGCGTCTAAATCGTCGCCCTTTTCAATGAGTTTTCGGGCTTTGTTCAGCTCGGCTTGGCGCCAAGCATCTGCTTGCACATTCAGTTCGCGAATCAAAGGCACATGTCTTCTGTGCTCAAGCCAAGACATGAACTTGTGAACCCCTTCATCAATGATGACTTCGGCATCCATGACGGCGGCCTGCCGATGGGCTTGGCCACTTTGAATGATGTCGTTGAGGTCATCCACGGTGTACAAATACACATCGTTCAACTTTTTAACTTCCGGCTCAATGTCTCTGGGCACGGCAAGGTCGACCATGAACATGGGCCGATTTTTCCTGACACGCAGCGCGCTTTGGACAGCCCCCAAACCGATCAAGGGCAAGGTGCTGGCCGTGCAGCTGATCACCACATCGAATTCGTGCAGCTTTTTGGGGAGGTCAGCCAATGCAATGCACTTGGCACCGTGCAAAGCTGCCAAGGCCTCAGCCCTGAGGGCCGAACGGTTGGCAATGGTGATGGCGCGCGGCGACTTGGCAGCGAAGTGCGCCACGCACAACTCAATCATGTCGCCAGCACCAACAAATAGAACACGGGTGTCTTTGATGTTTTCAAAAATACCACTGGCCAAGCGAACACAAGCCGCCGCCATGCTGATGGAATGGGCGCCAATTTCCGTGGTGGTTCGCACCTCTTTGGCGACGGCAAAAGAGCGCTGAAACAGTTGATTGAGTGTGGTCCCCATCGACCCAGTGTCTGTGGCCAACTTCACCGCGTCTTTGAGCTGCCCCAATATTTGCGATTCACCCAACACCATGGAGTCAAGGCCGCTGGCCACTCTGAAGGCATGACGCGCCGAGGCATCACCTTCAAGACGATAGGTGTGAGACGCCAACACATCCACCTGGGTTTTGCCTGTTTCCGCCAGCCAAGCCAATGTTTGGGGCAAGTCGGTACGATCACCTGCGCAGTAAATTTCGGTTCTGTTGCAGGTGGACAAAATCGTCACTTCTTTGTGCGTTTCAAATTTTTGACGCAAGCCTTGCAACGACCTCTCCAGCCCTTCTGAAGCGAAGGCAAACCGCTCACGCAAATCAATGGGTGCGGTGCGGTGATTGAGACCCAATGTCCAAACTGCCATCAAACAACCCTTCTGAGGCCAGGAGCAGCCTGAACCGTTGGCCAATGCGCGTCAATCCCCTGCTGAATCCCGCTTGCGGTCAGACCGTATTGCTCCATCAGCAGACCTGGGTCACCGTGCTCGGTGAACTCGTCTTCAAACCCCATGACCAACACAGGGGTCGAAATTTTCATGTCTTGCAAAGCCTCCACGACCGCTGAACCCGCACCGCCCATGCGCGTCCCGTCTTCCAACGTGACCAACCGATCATGCGACTGCGCCACCTTTCGCAACATGTGCAGATCAAGGGGTTTGGCCCAGCGCATGTTCACCACCGTGGCGTTCAAGGATTGCGCCACCTTCAGGGCTTCGTGAAGCAAGGGACCAAAACACAACAAGGCCAGGCCTTCACCTTCACGCACCAGTTGTGCTTGCGCAAACGGCAAAGGCGTTAGATCTTTTTGCAACGCAACGCCTGCACCAGCGCCTCTGGGGTAACGCACCGTGACCGCATGGTCTTGTGCGTAGGCCGTGCTCAACAATTGGCGGCACTCGTTTTCGTCCGCTGGGCAAGCCACGCTCATGTTGGGAATACAGCGAACAAACGCAATGTCAAACATACCCGCATGCGTCGGTCCATCGGCCCCCACCAAACCAGCCCTGTCCAATGCAAACACCACCGGCAAATTTTGCAAAGCCACATCGTGAATGAGTTGGTCGTATGCACGCTGTAAAAACGTGGAATAAATGGCCACCACAGGCTTCATGCCCTCACACGCCAATCCAGCGGCAAAGGTCACGGCATGTTGCTCTGCGATGCCCACGTCGAAGTAGCGGTTGGGAAAGCGTTGGCTGAACTCCACCATGCCAGACCCCTCGCGCATGGCGGGCGTGATGGCCACCAAACGCGGATCTTTTGCCGCCATGTCACACAGCCATTGGCCAAAGACCTGTGTGAACGTGGTTTTTGAATTGACTGCGCCAACCACCCCCACCGAAGGATTGAACTTGCTTGGACCGTGGTAAGTGATCGGATCAATTTCAGCTTTTTCATAGCCCTTGCCTTTGCGGGTGACCACATGCAAAAACTGCGGCCCCTTGGCCTTGAAAAGTTTCTCAAGCGCCACGACCAAGCCATCCACATCATGGCCATCGATGGGCCCTGTGTAGGTCAAACCCAGCTTTTCAAAAATGGTGTTGGACTGAATCAGGGTTTGCGTTTGTTGCTCCAGATGCCGCGCCAAAGCAAACAACGGAGGCGCATTGCGCAACACCTGCCCACCTAGCTTTTTAGCCTCCGCATAAAAGCGACCAGACATCAACTCTGCCAAGTAGTGGTTCAAGGCACCGACGGGTGGGCTGATCGACATGTCGTTGTCATTCAAGATCACCAACAGATCGCAGTTGCTGGCGCCAGCGTTGTTCAAGGCCTCATAGGCCATGCCCGCAGTCAGCGCACCGTCCCCAATGATGGCAACGGCCTTGCGCTGACTGCCTGTCAGCTGGGCGGCAACCGCCATGCCCAAAGCCGCAGAAATGCTGGTCGACGAATGCGCCGTCCCAAATGCGTCGTAAATACTCTCTTCGCGTCTTGGGAAACCGCTCAGCCCACCAAGCTGGCGCATAGTGCCCATGAGAGAGTTACGACCCGTTAATATTTTGTGTGCATACGTTTGATGCCCAACATCCCATATCAATCGATCTTCCGGCGTGTTGAACACGTAGTGAAGCGCCAGGGTGAGTTCCACTGTGCCCAAGTTGGAACTGAAGTGCCCACCAGTTTGCGAAACGGTCTCGATCAAACGCTCGCGCAACTCAACGGCCAGCCCTTTCAGACTTTCACGCGAAAGCTTTCTTAAATGAGAAGGCGACTGAATTTGTTCTAGCAAGGTGTCCATCATGGGCTGGGTTCGAGGATTGACCAAACTTGAATTTAGCGTCTTTCCAAAAAACGTCAAGCTAAATTGACACTTTCCGTGACTATTTGAATCAACAACGGCGAATAATTCGCGTTTTCCCTAGGTTTCGAGGCACTTCAGAGTGCATGAAGTCGACATGAAAACTGCTTGTCTGCATTTAGAACCCACTGAATGAAGACTCAAAACCCTGAATCAGCTCTCAAAGTCAGAAAGTGTAAATTTAACTTGACAGTTTTTCTGGATTTTTAGATCATTGCCGACAAAGCATTCAGCGGATCAAAGAAGTATGGCCACCACGTTTCCTTTTGCAGCAATCGTCGGACAAGACGAAATGACCCTGGCCATTCAAGTGGTGGCCATCGATCCCTCCGTGGGCGGGGTGTTGGTCTTGGGCGACAGAGGGACGGGTAAATCGACGGCTGTCAGAGCGTTGGCCGATTTGCTGCCACCGATTCAAGTGGTCAAAGGATGCCCTTACAAATGCGATCCTGCCCAACCCGCGCAAGTCTGCCACGTCTGTCAGCCCGAACAGCCAGAGGCTCGGACTCGAAAGCTGGCCTCAGAAAGCCGGCCTGTGAGCGTCGTGGACTTGCCCTTGGGTGCCACAGAAGATCGCATTGTGGGCGCGCTCGATTTGGAAAAGGCCCTCTCCCAAGGCATCAAAGAGTTCTCGCCTGGATTGTTGGCCCAGGCGCATCGCGGATTTTTGTACATCGACGAAGTGAACTTGCTGGATGACCATTTGGTGGACCTCTTGATTGACGTGGCCGCCTCTGGCGAAAACTTGGTCGAGAGAGAGGGCTTGAGCATTCGTCACCCGGCTCGCTTTGTGTTGGTGGGTAGCGGCAACCCCGAAGAGGGTGAACTGCGCCCCCAACTGCTCGATCGATTCGGCTTGTCGGTTCAAGTCAAAACCCCCCAAGATGTGGGGCTGCGCGTGGAAGTGATCAAGCGCCGTGACGCCTTTGACAAAGACCCCGCTGCCTACAAAGCACGATGGCAAGGCGAAAGCGACCAACTTCAAAAGCGCATTGTCAAAGCACGCAAATTGCTGGCATCGGTGGTGGTCGATGACGACATGCTCACCCTGTGTGCCCGGCTGTGCCAACAGCTTGGCACGGATGGCTTGCGCGCCGAATTGACCCTGCTCAGAGCCACACGCGCCTTAGCGGCGATGCAAGGCAAAAAGAAGGTCACGTCCGAACACCTCAAAACCATCGCACCCCTGGCTTTGCGCCACCGCTTGCGTCGCAACCCACTGGACGATACCGATTCAGGTGAGCGCGTCAACAGATGCCTCCAAGACATTCTGGCAGTTTGAGGCGCGTGAATGGCCGATGATCTGAAAGGACTCGAGACCTGGAACGATGCCTTGACATCGTTGCAACTGTTGCAAATTGATCCTCACGGCCTGGGTGGTGTTTGGTTGCGTGCGCCCTTTGGGCCCGTGCGCGAACAATGGTTGAGGCATCTTTCGCAAACAGGTTTGAACACCGTCAAGCTACCCGGCAACGTCGACGTGGAGCGCCTACTGGGTGGCATTGACTTGTCGCTCACCCTTCAATCGGGCCGTTTGCACATGCAATCGGGTTTGCTGCAACAAGCCGACCAAGGCATCGTGCTGATCAGCATGGCAGAACGCTTTGCCTCCGCCTTGGTGGCGCCCATGACACAAGCGATGGACCAGCAGTCATTGCCTCCTTTGATGTGTGGCAACCAAACAGACCGTCCGATTCGCACCCAATTTGGCGTGGTGGCCTTGGATGAGTCCATGAATGACGATGCCCCCATGAGCCCAGCGCTTCAAGAGCGTCTGGGTTTGTGGTTTGATTTGCAAGAACTTGCCCCCTCAGACATCTCAGGCGTCTCGCTTGAAATGATCGACCCGCGCAGCGCACAAGACGAGGTCAGCATCACAATTGACCCCGATGCCTTACAACGCATGAGGCAATCGCTGCCCCATGTTCAATGGTCCAACGCGCAAGCTTTGGCCGTTTGCAGCACTGCGTTGGGCTTGGGCATTGACTCTTTGCGCATTCCCACCTTGACGCTGCGCGTGGCCAGCTGTCACGCCGCTTTGCATGGGCGCATGGAAGTGGCGGACGAAGACTTGGCATTTGCTGCGCGGCGTGTGTTGGCACCTCGCGCCACCCAATTCCCTGCACAAAGCGGCTCGGACACGGACTCTGACAACAGTCCCAATGCTGATTCAAAGCCCGAACAGTCAAAAGATGACAACAGCACGGCGAACCCGCCAGAGCCTTCTGAGCCGCCACCAGCCCGCACAGATGCACGAGAGACGCCGTCCACGGAAGCAACTGAAGAAGATCCCAACACTGAAGAAGAATCGCCCAGCACGCTTTCCCCTGACAACTTGCAGGAGATGATGGTTGCAGCTGCGATGGCCAGTTTGCCACCCGACGTGTTGGCCGGCTTGCTGACCAAGCGGGGTCGGCACCAAGGCAACACCTCGGGCAGAAGTGGTCAGTACAGCTCGGGCTCGCAACGCGGAAGGCCTTTGCCCCCCAGACAGGGGCGCCCCGGCGGCAACGCTCGCTTGCACATCTTGGCCACCCTGCGCGCCGCAGCACCTAAACAACGCCTAAGAGCTGGCTCCCAACTTGGCCGCGTTGCCATTCGCTCTGAGGACTTCCATGTCCACCGCTACCAGCAACACAACTCAAGCTGTCTCATTTTGGCGCTGGATGCCTCTGGTTCAGCCGCACTGCAACGGTTGGCGGAGGCCAAGGGGGCGGTGGAGCTGTTGTTGCAACAGTCATACGCTCGGCGTGACAGTGTTTGCATTGTGGCTTTCAAGGGCGCGCAAGCGCAATTGCTGCTGCCGATGACACGATCATTGGTTCGCGCAAAACGCGCCATGACAGGTCTACCCGGTGGCGGTGGAACGCCTTTGGCACTGGCCTTGAAAATGGCGTGCGAACAAGCCAACCAGCTTCAACGTCAAGGGGTGACGCCCATCTTGGTGGTGCTCAGCGATGGTCGCGCCAACGTGAGCCTGCAAGGCTTAGGCGGTCGCGCGCAAGCCCACGCGGATGCCTTGCAATGGGCTGCGCAATGGCGACAAACTGGACACCGCGCTTTGTGGATTGACACCTCACTTCAGCCTGACGCCCAAGTGCAAAACCTGGCCCACGTGATGGGTGGAAGCTACATGCCGATGCCGCTGGTGCAAGCACAGCGCATGGCGGCTGCCATGGACAAGGTCAGGCGAATGGCTGCTTAAGCCTTCAAGAGGACGAACCCCCACTTGCCTGTGCTTGTCTAGCGCGAGCCAATGTTCTCTCACGCTCTCTGGGACCAAAGCTGGATGCCAAAGCGCCTTCTGACGCCAATCCCTCAAGGTAAGACGTCTCAATGTCAGGCGCCGCTTGGCGGAGCTCGCGCTCGGCAAATGGCAAGTGGAGCAGCGACCTGAGTGCAAACAAAATTCGCAGCCAACCAGGTATGAAAAGTGAACGCTGCCGTTTTGACATGGCACGCACAATGGCGCGTGCCGTCTCTTGCGCTGATGTTTCCTTGTTCAAAAAAGAAGGCATGGTGGCGCGCAAGCGCACAAACCCAGGATGCAGCGCGCCTTCTTCAACAAGGGGGGTACGCACCCACCCTGCATACATCACGCCAACATCCACACGATGTGCCGCAAGCTCCAAGCGCAGCACATTGCCCATGGCCTCCAAGGCCGCTTTGCTGGCCGCATAGGCCGACATTGCCGGTGGGTGCGCGAAGGAGGAGACCGACGCATTGATCAACACATAACCTTGCTGTTGCAGCAAAGCAGGAATGGCAGACCGCACCGTATTGAAAACACCAAACACATTGACCGCCACACAGCGTTGCCATGCGTGTGGATCAACATGGGCGACCGGCCCAAAAGCAGCCACGCCCGCATTGGCAAACACCACGTCGATGTGTTTGTGAACAGACACGGTTTGCGCAACCACATCAAGCATCGCCGTCAGCTCGGTCACATCGGCCACAAAGTACAGCGTGTCTTTGCCGCATTGCTGCGCCATCTGGGCCAGCGGCTCTTCATCGCAATCGACCAAAACGGGAATGCCACCGTGACCCACAACTTCAAGGGCCGTCGCAGCGCCAATGCCAGAGGCAGCGCCTGTGATCAAAACAACAAGACCCTTGAGCGTTGTCCTTGGCATTGTGTTTGTCACAGGCTCAATCCTGAGGGGGAAAAACTCACAGCGGCTTTGTGACCATGAAATACACAATCGGCAAGGGAAGCAAAGTAGCAATTGCACCCGCGATTTGCCAGATGCGCGACAGCCGCCAATAGTCTGCGCACACGGTATCTGTGTTTTGCAACAAAGCACGCTGCTTGAGTTGAATGGGCACCAACACCAATAACCAAATCAAACCCGAAATGCTCAGCAACACGTAGGACCATTGAATCCACGGATGGCCTTGCGCGCCACCATAGCTCTCAGCCAAGCCGTGGCCGGTCCAAACCACACCCAAAGATCCAAGCAGGGTAAAAAGTACATCGGTGATCAACACCATGCGATTGCTGAATTGAATGATGGCATGGTTGCGCGTTCGCTCGGCCAACAAAGCCCATATCCCACTCACAATCACATTGCCTAAAAATAAGCAGGCGCAGACCAAATGAATGAGCTTCAAATTAGCGGCCATCGGATCCTCGCTTCTCATGGGATTCTCGAGACTCGGAAGCGGTGTTCAAAGACTGGTTTTGTTCTGCCTCGCGCTGCTTGCGCGTGATCTCACGTGAACGACGCAGATCGCGAAATTGCCAGACCACAAAGCAAAGGCCAGCACCCAACAAAACCAAAACTTCAACAATTTTCAGCATCACTGTTGCTTAACGGCTGATTCTTTCGCGCTGCTCCAAACGGCCGAACAAATCCACCATCCATTCCACGCGTTCTTCGAAACTGCGTGAAGGCACAGTCCAAGGCTTTTGGGTCGCCAAGGGATGCCGCTCCCGACTCACGATGTCCACCAAATAGTGGATGGCCGGAACTGGGCTCAAAGGCACATCGGGTATGGCAGGCGCCTTCAAGGCGACGGCAGTGGCGCGCGCAATCAAGGTCAGTTTGCGGGGCGTTGACACCACGGCGCGGTGGCTCACCGAATCAAGGCCATCGCGCTCCAACTGTTTGCCGATCTCTGCATAGACCAAACGCGCAGCTTGAATGGCTGGGCGACAGTCCCAAGGCAGTTCAGACAAACCAAACTCACCACGACGATAAAGCGCGTCTGCACGCAACAGCAAACGTTGTGTGAAACCCGCAATGCGCGCATCAAAAACAGGGTCGGCCAACCAGGCATCTGCGTCCATGCCAATTTCGCGAAACCATGCCCGGGGAATGTACAAGCGGCCCATCCGGGCGTCATCGCCGATGTCTCTGGCAATGTTGGTCAGTTGCATCGCCACCCCCAACTCGCTGGCGCGCGCAATGGCGGTGTCTGAGCTAGCGCCCATGATGAGCGACATCATGGCGCCCACAGTGCCAGCCACTCTGGCGCCATACGCTTCCACATCGGCCAACGTCTCGTAACGACGGCCTTGGGAATCCCACAAGAAACCGTCTAACAAAGCCTCTAACAAACCGATGGGAATGCCATAGCGATGCACCACGACGGTCAACGCGCGGTCAGCGTCTTCTGCACCAGGACGTCCAGCGTAGATCGCGTCCAAGCGCGACTTCAAATCCACCATGGCCAAAGCCGGATCGTCACCATCGTCAATGGCGTCATCGGCCAAACGGCAAAACGCATACAGAGCAATGGCGGGCGGGCGAACTCTCACGGGCAACAAACGTGATGCGGCGAAAAAGGACTTTGAACCGCCTCGCATCAACTGCGTGCAAGCCTCCAAGTCGTAGGAAAAGGACACGGCGGGAGAATTCACATGTGAATCAGACAAATGATGTGACAT
>JAIXRH010000052.1 GCA_027485285.1 Comamonadaceae bacterium
CCTGACGCTGGAAGACAAGCAGCGCATCAACAAAGACTTGCTCAACAGCGGCGCAGGCATTGGCGAAATGAACTGCGTGCGCAAGCACCTCTCGCGCATCAAAGGCGGCCGCTTGGCCGCCGCGTGTGCCCCCGCACAAGTGGTGACGCTCACCATCAGCGATGTGCCGGGCGACGATCCATCCGTCATCGCCAGCGGCCCCACCGTGCCCGATGTGACGACTTGTGCTGACGCATGGGCCATCTTGCAACGCTACAACATCGAAGTGCCCGCCGCCATTGAGGCCGCGCTCAAAGCTGGCGCACTCGAAACACCCAAGCCCAGCGCTGAGTGGGACAAGAATCCAGTGCACCTCATTGCCACCCCTCAACAGTCGCTAGACGCTGCCGCCGAGCTGGCGCGTGCTGCTGGCCTGAACGCCTATGTGTTGAGCGACGCGTTAGAAGGCGAGTCCCGCGAAGTGGGCAAGGTGCACGCCGCGTTGGCGCGCGCGGCAGCGCAGGGCAAAGGCCCGTTTCAAAAGCCCTGCGTTATCTTGAGCGGTGGCGAAACCACGGTGACCATTCGCAAACAAGCGCCGGGCACACCAAAGGGCAGGGGCGGCAGAGCGGGGGAGTTTTGCCTTGGCTTAGCCGTGGCGCTTCAATCGCAACCCAAGGTCTGGGCCATCGCCGCCGACACCGATGGCATTGATGGCATCGAAGACAACGCAGGCGCACGCGTGACGCCCGACACCTTGGCCCGCGCCGAGGCCGCAGGGGTGAAAGCGGCAGACTGCCTGGACCGAAACGACGCCTACAGCTTCTTTGAGTCCGTGGGCGACTTGGTGGTGACCGGCCCGACGCACACCAACGTGAACGACTTTCGCGCCATGTTGGTGCTGTAACCTTTTGCCATGACCCAACCACGACTGCTGCTGAGCCACATCACCAAGCGCTACGCCGCTGTGGTGGCCAACGATGGCGTGAGCCTGACGGTGCAGCCCGGCGAAATTCATGCTGTGTTGGGTGAGAACGGTGCGGGCAAATCCACGCTGATGAAAATCATCTACGGCGCAGTCAAGCCCGACGCGGGCGAGATGCGCTTCAACGGCGAGGTGGTGAACATTCGCAACCCGCAAGAGGCGCGCAGGCTTGGCATCAGCATGGTGTTTCAGCACTTCAGCTTGTTCGACACGCTCAGCGTGGCTGAGAACGTGTGGCTGGGCCTCGACAAGTCACTCACGCTCGCCGACGTGACGCAACGCATCACCCACACCGCTGCGCAATACGGCCTTGACATTGACCCCGCCCGCCCCGTGCACACGCTGGGCGTGGGCGAGATGCAGCGTGTAGAAATCATCCGCGCTTTGCTGACCAACCCACAACTGCTCATCTTGGACGAGCCCACCTCGGTGCTCACACCGCAAGCGGTGGAGAAGCTCTTTGTGGTGCTGCGTCAGCTCGCTTCTGAGGGCCGCAGCATTTTGTACATCAGCCACAAGCTGCACGAAATTCGTGCGCTGTGCACCGCCTGCACCGTGGTGCGTGCAGGCCGCGTGACGGGCGTGTGTGACCCGCGCCAAGAAACCAACGCCTCGCTCAGCCAACTCATGATTGGCAGCTTGCCGCCCGAGCTGCACGTGCGCGCGCACAAGCCAGGCGCTGCCGTGCTCAGCGTGCATGACCTGCACCTGCAAGCGGATGACCCGTTTGGCGTAGACCTGAATGGCATCCACCTGCACGTGCGCGCAGGCGAGGTGGTGGGCATTGCTGGCGTGTCCGGCAACGGCCAGCGCGAGCTGCTGTTTGCCTTGTCGGGGGAAGACAGGCGTGCGGCGGCTGACAGCATTCAGCTGAGCGGCGAAGCCATGGGCCAGCTCAACCCCGACCAACGCCGCAACCTCGGCCTGCACTTTGTGCCCGAAGAGCGCCTGGGCCGTGGTGCAGTGCCCAGCTTGAGCCTCGCGCAAAACTTGTTGCTGACTCGCCATGAGGCAGTGGCAGCCAGCGGCGTTGCGGGCGCTTTGGGTTGGCTCAACCTAGCCACGCTGCACACCCAAGCGGCCAACATCATTGCCAAATACCATGTGAAAGCGGGTGGTCCCGATGCCGCAGCGCGTTCGCTGTCGGGCGGCAATTTGCAAAAGTTTTTGGTGGGCCGCGAGATTGAGGCGGCCCCCAAATTGCTCATCGTGTCGCAACCCACCTGGGGTGTGGATGTGGGCGCTGCCGCGCAAATACGGGCCGCTCTGCTGGCCCTGCGCGATGCAGGCTGCGCGGTGTTGGTGGTGAGTGAGGAGTTGGACGAATTGTTAGAGCTGTCAGACCGTTTGCATGTGATGGCCCAAGGCCGCTTGTCGCCCGCGCTCACCCGCGAAGAGGCCCATGTGTCGCGCATTGGCGCGTGGATGAGTGGCTTGTGGGACACCCCGCTTGCGTCCGAGAAGCAGGAGGTCAAGCATGCTGCGCCTTGAGCCGCGCGCCCAGCCATCGACCCTTTGGCGCTTTGCCTCGCCCGTGCTGGCGTTGGCCATCACCGTGGTGTTGGGTGTGGTTTTGTTTGTCGCGCTGGGCAAAGACCCGGTGCGCGGTTTGCAGGTGTTCTTTTGGGAACCCATCAAGAGCGTGTACGCCTTGTCCGAGTTGATGGTCAAAGCCACGCCGCTGCTGCTGATTGCTTTGGGGCTGGCCGTGTGCTTTCGCTCCAACGTGTGGAACATTGGTGCAGAAGGCCAGTTTGTCATGGGCGCGGTGTTTGCCTCTGGCGTGGCGCTGACGGCCGATGCCAACACGGGCGCAGGCTTTTGGGTGCTCATCTTGCTGGCCGGCGTTGCGGGCGGCATGGTGTGGGCGGGCATCACCGCGTTCTTGCGCGACCGCTTTCATGCGAACGAAATTTTGGTCAGTCTCATGCTGGTGTATGTGGCCATCATGACGCTGAACTTTTTGGTGTACGGCCCGTGGAAAGACCCCCTGGGCTACAACTTTCCGCAAACCAAAACCTTTGATGCCATCACGCAAATCCCCAAGCTCATCACCGGCACACGCGTGAACATCGGCGTGTTGTTGGCGTTGGCGGGTGTGGGTGCATTGTGGGTGTTTTTGTTCCGCACGCATGCTGGCTTTGCGCAGCAAGTGGGCGGCTTGGCGCCTGATGCGGCGGGTTTTGCGGGCTTTTCGTCACGCAAGGCCTTGTGGCTGGCGTTGCTCACCTCGGGTGCAGCCGCTGGTTTGGCGGGCGCTTTGGAAGTGGCGGGGCCGCTGCGCCAGCTCACACCGTTTGTGCCCGTGGGCTATGGCTTTGCCGCCATCATCGTGGCGTTTGTGGGGCGCTTGCACCCCGTGGGCATGGTTTTCTCCGCCCTGTTGATGAGCATGTTTTACATCGGCGGTGAGCTGGCGCAATCGCGCTTGGGGTTGCCCCGTTCACTCACGGGCGTGTTTCAGGGCTTGTTGTTGTTCACGCTGTTGGCGTGTGACACCTTGATGCAATACCGTGTGCGTTGGGTAAGCCGCGTCGCCAATCCAAATTCTGCGGAGGCCTTGTGATGGAAACCTACGCACTCTTGTGGGCCGCCACCATGAACGCAGGCACTGTGTTGGCGCTGGCGTCACTCGGCCTGTTGATCAACGAAAAAGCAG
>JAIXRH010000092.1 GCA_027485285.1 Comamonadaceae bacterium
ACCCAGCCTATCGGCCAACTGTTGCAAGGCTCACCGGATTAAGCGGCGAGTGCGAAACGTTCGTCGTTTGCAGTTAGTTTTTTTTCCGAAGATTAACGAGGATCAGAACCTCGACATGCCCTGCCACGCGTCCGAACCCATGTCGAAACCAGTGCAGCCCCAATATTCGTATTTTAGGCCTCTGCCAGCAATTGCAAAAGCTTATTTGGTGAATCGACCGATAAATCTGCACCCCAAGCGCTGACATTGGACTTTTCACCCAAATATCCGTAGGTGGCAGCAACAGTGAGCATGCCTGCGGCACGTCCAGCCACAATGTCACGCTCGTCGTCACCCACGTACAAACACACCTCAGGCGGTAGACCCAATCGGCGTGCTGCCTCAAACAGAGGCTCAGGATGCGGCTTGGAATGTGGCGTGGTGTCGCCACTCACAATGGCATGGGCGCTGGCAAACAAAGACATGGCGGCCGTCAGCGGGTCGGTGAAACGTGCCATTTTGTTGGTCACCACGCCCCATGGCATTTGACGCAGCTGCAGGTGCCCAATCAAATCGTCCACCCCATCAAACACATAGGTGCGGTCTGTCATGGCGACTTCGTAATTGGCAAAGAATTCTTCGCGCATCGCCATGAAGTTTGAATGCTCGGGCGTTATGTCAAACGCTACCTTCAACATGCCACGCGCGCCAGCGCCAGCGAGAGGACGGTACAACTCATAAGGCAAAGAAGACATGCCACGGTCGGTACGCATTTTGTCAGCAGCAGCACCGAGGTCAGGCGCACTGTCAATCAAGGTGCCGTCCAAATCAAACAGCACTGCACGGATATGTTTCAGCATCACAGCGGCCGTTGCGTGGCAACCATGTAGTTGACGCTGGTGTCACCACTCAGCCAATAGCGACGCGTGAGCGGGTTGTATTCCATGCCACGGGTGTGCTGCCACTCAAGTCCCGCTTCGCGACAATCACGCGCCAACTCGCTGGGGCGGATGAACTTGGCGTACTCATGTGTGCCACGAGGCAGCAAGTTCAACACATACTCCGCGCCAACGATGGCAAACAAGAATGACTTGGCGTTGCGGTTGAGCGTGGAGAAGATCACATGGCCGCCGGGCTTGACCAACTGCGCACACGCACGCACGATGGACGACGGGTCGGGGACGTGCTCAAGCATCTCCATGCATGTCACCACATCAAAGCTGGCGGGTTGCTCGGCCGCCAAGGCTTCCACCGCCACTTCGCGGTAGTGCACATTGGGCGTTTGCGCTTCCAAAGCGTGCAGTTGCGCCACTTTGAGCGACTTGGTGGCCAAATCAATACCCAAAGCGTGTGCGCCAGAACGCGCCATGGCATCGGTCAAGATGCCGCCGCCACAGCCCACGTCCAACACTTTTTTGTCTTTTAGAGGCGCAATGCCGTTGATCCAATCCAAGCGCAGCGGGTTGATTTGATGCAATGGCCGAAACTCACTCTCTGGGTCCCACCAACGGTGGGCAAGGGCTGAGAACTTGGCCAATTCGGCCTGATCAAAGTTGGTGTGAGTGGGGGTGTTTTGCATGACTTGTATTGTCGTTCAAGCAAAAAGAAACCCCGCCAGGGCGGGGTTTCTTTTTTAGATCAAGTCAGATCAGTTCTTGCGGGTGCCCACAACTTCGATCTCAACGCGGCGGTTCTTCGCACGGCCTTCGTTGGTCACGTTGCTAGCCACGGGTTGCTTCTCGCCTTTACCTTCTGTGTAGATGCGGTTTTTCTCAATGCCTTTGGACACCAAGTAAGCCTTCACAGCTTCAGCGCGACGCACTGACAGTTTTTGGTTGTAAGCGTCGGAGCCAACAGAGTCCGTATGACCGACAGCAATGATGACTTCCAAGTTGATGCCTTTGACTTTAGACACCAAATCGTCCAACTTGGTCTTGCCAGCTGGCTTGACCACAGCTTTGTCAAAGTCAAAGAAGGCGTCAGCAGCGTAAGTCACTTTGGTAGCGGCAGCCACTGGAGCGGCGGCTGGCGCAGCGGCTCTAGGCGCAGGAGCTGGAGCAGGAGCGGCAGCTGGAGCGGCAACCACAGCGCCATCACAACCAGGAGCAGCAGTGGCGGGTGTCCAACCAGCATCGCGCCAGCACAAACCTGTGGAGTTTTTCCACACGTCGCCAGATGCATTACGCCAGTTGTCAACGTTTTGAGCCACAGCAGCAGTAGCCAAAGCAGCGGTAGCAACAAAAGCTGCCAAGTTCTTCAAGTTTTTCATGATTCACCTCTGAGGGATTTATAAGCCGCAGACCACTCTGCGAATCGGGGCAGTCCAGGCAAGTACACCAAAGACGCTTGAATAATTGTGCCATAAGAGAAACGAGTAACTTCTACCCACAACAAGGCCTCTCAAATTAAGCAGAGGGCTGTTGCTTAGCTGCCACAACTGGACGAGCCGCTTATCAGCCTAAAATGTTCGGTTTCCTGTATGACGGCCTCTTTCATGACCCAGTTCGCCAAAGAAACCTTGCCCATCAGCCTAGAAGAGGAGATGCGCCGCAGCTATCTAGATTACGCCATGAGCGTGATTGTGGGCCGGGCACTGCCCGATGCGCGAGATGGCCTGAAGCCGGTGCACCGGCGCGTCTTGTTCGCGATGCATGAGCTCAACAACGACTGGAACCGTCCTTATAAGAAGTCAGCGCGTATCGTGGGCGATGTGATTGGTAAATACCACCCACATGGCGACAGCGCGGTGTACGACACCATCGTTCGCATGGCGCAAGACTTTTCGCTGCGCCACATGTTGGTGGACGGCCAAGGTAACTTCGGCTCAGTCGACGGCGATAACGCCGCGGCCATGCGTTACACGGAAATCCGTTTGTCCAAGATCGCTCACGAGATGTTGAGCGACATCGACAAAGAAACCGTCGATTTCGGCCCTAACTATGACGGCTCTGAAAAAGAGCCTTTGGTGCTTCCAAGCCGCATCCCTAACTTGTTGGTCAACGGCTCCTCCGGCATTGCCGTGGGCATGGCCACCAACATTCCGCCGCACAACCTGAACGAAGTGGTGGACGCGTGTTTGCACATGTTGCGCAACCCTGAAGCCACCATCGACGAGTTGATGGAAATCATTCCTGCACCTGACTTTCCAACCGCCGGCATTATTTACGGCATCAGCGGCGTCAAAGACGGCTACCGCACGGGCCGTGGCCGGGTGGTCATGCGCGCCAAGTGCCACTTTGAAGACATCGACAAAGGCCAGCGCCAGTCCATCATCGTGGACGAGTTGCCTTACCAAGTGAACAAAAAAACCTTGCAAGAACGCATGGCCGAATTGGTTCACGAAAAGAAGATCGAAGACATCAGCCACATCCAAGACGAGTCCGACAAATCGGGCATGCGCTTGGTGATTGAACTCAAGCGCGGTGCCGTGCCTGAGGTCGTGCTGAACAACCTCTACAAACAAACCCAGCTGCAAGACACCTTCGGTATCAACATGGTGGCCTTGATTGACGGCCAACCCAAGCTGTGCAATTTGCGCGACTTGATTGCTGTGTTCTTGGGTCACCGCCGAGAAGTGGTGACACGCCGCACCATCTTCACCCTGCGCAAAGCCCGCGAACGCGGCCATGTGCTGGAAGGTTTGGCGGTGGCTTTGGCCAACATCGACGAGTTCATCCGCATCATCCGCAATGCGCCAACGCCCCCTGTGGCCAAGGCCGAGTTGATGACCAAGTCATGGGACAGCCAACTGGTGCGCGAAATGCTCACCCGCAGCCGTGCCGACGGCGGTGTGATCAATGCCGACGACTACCGCCCCGATGGTTTGGAAAAAGAGTTTGGCATGGGCAGCGACGGCCTGTACCGCCTGAGCGACACCCAAGCCCAAGAAATTCTGCAAATGCGTCTGCAACGTTTGACTGGCTTGGAACAAGACAAGATCGTCAACGAATACAAAGATGTGATGTCCGAGATCGACGACTTGCTCGACATCCTGGCCAAGCCAGAACGCGTGTCCACCATCATCGGTGACGAACTGACCTTGGTGAAAAACGAATTCGGTCAAAGCAAACTCGGCGCTCGCCGCAGCGTGATTGAGCACAACGCCCAAGACTTGGGCACCGAAGACCTGATCACCCCCACCGACATGGTGGTCACGCTCAGCCACAGTGGCTACATCAAGAGCCAACCCCTGTCTGAATACCGCGCCCAAAAACGCGGCGGTCGCGGCAAGCAAGCCACAGCCAACAAAGAAGACGATTGGGTGGACCAACTCTTCATTGCCAACACGCATGACTATTTGCTGTGCTTCTCCAACCGAGGCCGTTTGTACTGGCTCAAGGTGTGGGAAGTGCCTGCGGGCTCGCGCGGCTCACGCGGTCGCCCCATCGTCAACATGTTCCCCTTGCAAGAAGGCGAAAAAATCAACGTCGTCTTGGCATTGACTGGCGAAGCACGGACTTTCCCTGAAGACCAATATGTGTTCATGGCCACCTCTATGGGCACAGTCAAGAAGACCTCACTCGACGAGTTCAACAACCCACGCAAGGGCGGCATCATCGCCGTCAACTTAGACGAAGGTGATTTCTTGGTTGGCGCAGCCCTCACCGACGGCAAGCACGACGTGATGTTGTTCAGCGACGGCGGCAAAGCCGTGCGCTTTGACGAAAACGATGTACGTCCCTTGGGTCGCAGCGCCCGCGGTGTGCGCGGCATGATGATTGAAGATGGCCAAAGCGTCATCGCCATGCTGGTGTCTGAGCAAGAAGACCCAGCAGCCCCGGCAGACGAAACCGCGTCTCGCGCCAGCGTGTTGACCGCCACCGAAAACGGCTACGGCAAGCGCACCAACATCAGCGAATACACACGTCACGGCCGTGGCACCAAAGGCATGATTGCCATCCAGCAATCGGAGCGCAACGGCAAAGTTGTGGCTGCCACCTTGGTGCAAGCGGACGACGAGATCATGCTCATCACCGACACCGGCGTGCTCGTGCGTACCCGCGTGGCCGAGATCCGCGAAATGGGCCGTGCCACACAAGGCGTGACCTTGATTGGTTTGGACGAAGGCGCCAAGCTCAGCGGCCTGCAACGCATTGTCGAAAACGATGCCAACGCCCACTTCAGCGAAGGCGCTGAAGACGACAACGCTGAAGGCGGCACTGACGCGCCAAGCGAAGGCTAATTGAGGCATGAACCGCCCCTTTAACTTTTCTGCAGGTCCAGCGGCCATGCCGCTGGAGGTGTTGCAGCAAGCCGCCGCCGAGATGACCGATTGGCATGGCAGCGGCATGGGCGTGATGGAAATGAGCCACCGCGGCAAAGAGTTCATCAGCATCTGCGAACAAGCCGAGGCCGATGTGCGCGAGCTGTTGGCCGTACCAGCCCATTTCAAAATCTTGTTCATGCAAGGGGGCGGCTTGGCAGAAAACGCCATCGTGCCGTTGAACCTCTCACGCGGCGAAACCGTCGATGTGGTGGTCACGGGCAGCTGGAGCGAGAAGTCCTACAAAGAGGCCAGCAAATACTGCACGCCGCATTTGGCTGCGACTGGCGCTGACAGCAACTTCACAACCCTGCCCGCTGCAGCGCAATGGCAACTCAGTGCAGGGGCGCAATATGTGCACATCTGCACCAACGAAACCATTCACGGTGTGGAGTTCCACACCCTGCCCGACCTCCAAGCCTTGGGCTCTGACGCGCCGCTGGTGATTGACTTCTCGTCACATGTGCTTTCGCGCAGCGTGGACTGGTCCAAAGTGGGCGTGGCCTTTGGTGGTGCGCAAAAGAACATTGGCCCCGCGGGTGTGACACTGGTCATCGTGCGCGAAGACCTGATGGGTCACGCACTCCAAGCCTGCCCCAGCGCGTTTGATTACAAAGTGGTGGCCTCGCATGACTCGATGTACAACACGCCCCCCACGTACAGCATTTATATGGCGGGTCTGACCTTCCAATGGCTCAAGCGACAACAAGAAGGCGCGCTCAGTGGCATCGCTGCGATGGAACAGCAAAACATCGCCAAAGCCAAGCTACTCTATGACTTTTTGGACAGCTCGAGCTTTTACAGCAACAAGGTTGCGCATGATTGCCGCTCGCGGATGAACGTGCCCTTCTTCTTGGCCGATGAATCACGCAACGACGCTTTCTTGGCTGGTGCCAAAGCCGCAGGCCTTTTGCAGCTCAAAGGCCACAAGTCGGTGGGCGGCATGCGCGCCAGCATCTACAACGCCATGCCGATCGCTGGCGTGCAAGCGTTGGTGAACTACATGCAAGCGTTTGAAAAAACACAGGCTTAAAAATAAGACCATGAGCCAACAACCCGTTCAATCCGAAGCCCTTGCCGCCTTGCGCGTGCAAATCGACGCGCTCGACAAACAACTGCTGCAACTTGTCAACGACCGTGCCAAAGTGGCTGAGCTTGTGGGCGAAATCAAACGCGCCGAAGGCTCGCCGTTTTTCCGCCCCGACCGTGTGGCGCAGGTGATTGACAAAATCACCCAAGCCAACCCTGGCCCTCTGAAGAACGAACACATCGCTTCCATCTGGCGCGAAATCATGTCGGCTTGCTTGGCCCTCGAAGCACCACAACGCGTGGCGGTGCTAGGCCCCCAAGGCACGTTTTGCGAACAAGCTGCGATTGAGTTTTTTGGGAGCGCCGCCAATCTGATTTACTGCGCCAACTTTGACGATGTCTTCCACGCCACCGCCGCGGGCACTGCCCAATACGGCGTGGTGGGCATGGAAAACTCCACCGAAGGCGTGGTGGCCCGCTCGCTCGATTTGTTCTTGCGCTCGCCCGTGCATGTGGTGGGCGAGGTGAGCCTTTTGGTGCGTCACAACCTGATGCGTCAAACCAACTCTGATGCGGGTATTGAAGTGGTGATGGCGCATCCACAAGCTTTGGCCCAGTGCCAAACTTGGTTGTCACAACACCTGCCGCACGTTGAACGCCGGGCTGTGGCCAGCAACGCCGAAGGCGCACGCCTGGCTGCCACCCATCCCAACTGGGCCGCCTTGGCCAGCGAACGTGCCGCCAGCCAGTTTGGTCTGCACATCGTGCACCACGCCATTCAAGACGAGGCCTACAACCGCACACGCTTTGCCATCATCGCGCTGCCCCAAACTTTGGCCACGCCCCCTGCGTCGGGTAACGACTGCACCAGCTTGGTGGTGTCGGTGCCCAACCGTCCGGGGGCAGTGCACGACTTGCTCGTACCGCTCAAAAATAACGGCGTGTCGATGACACGCTTTGAATCTCGCCCAGCCAAATCGGGCCAGTGGGAGTATTACTTCTACATCGACATCTCAGGCCATGTCAGCCAGCCTCATGTGGCAGCGGCGCTGCAAGAGCTGCAAGGCTTGTGCGCGTTTTACAAAGTCTTGGGTTCGTACCCTGTTTCAAAGTGACCGTCGAATGAAGTTCCAGCGACTGGCCCTGATTGGCTGTGGCCTGATGGGCGGCTCGTTTGCGCTCGCCTTGCGTGAGGCAGGGCTGGTGCAAACCATCGTCGGCTTCAGCGCTTCTGATAAAACCCGCCAACGCGCGGTTGAACTCAAGGTCATCGACCACGCATGCAACAGCGTGGCCGAAGCCGTGCAAGGCGCTGATTTGGTTTTACTCGCTGTTCCCGTGGGCGCGATGCACAGCAGCTTTGCCGCCATGCGCGATGTCTTGCAACCCAACGCATTGCTGATGGACGTTGGCTCAACCAAGTGCGATGTGATTGCCGCTGCGCAAGCCGCTTTGGGCGAACGCTTGAGCTGCTTTGTGCCCGCCCACCCGATTGCGGGCAAAGAAGCGGCTGGCATTGCGCATGCCGAGGCCTCGCTTTACAAAGAGCGCCGCACCATCCTCACCCCCTTACCTCAAACTGGCATCCACCGCTTGCAAGCCGCACACGATGTGTGGACTGCGATTGGTAGCCATGTCAGCACACTCACACCCGAAGCGCATGACGCCACGTTTGCTGCAGTCAGCCACTTGCCACACATGCTGGCGTTTGCCGCTGTCAATGCACTCATCGCTCAACCGCAAGGTGCGGCGTTTTTAGACATGGCAGGCCCCGGTTTTCGCGACTTTTCGCGCATCGCTGCCAGCGATGCATCGGTATGGCGGGACATCTTGAGCGCCAACCACGCTGAAGTGCTCACGCAAGTGGCGCACTTTCGAACGGCGATTGAACAATTTGAAACTGCCTTGAAACAAGGCGACACCCAAGCGCTCCAAGCCCTGATCCAACAAGCCAGCGATGTGAGGTCGGCTTGGACGCTGCAAGCGGGTAACGCTTGCAACACGGCCTCAGAAACACAAGGTTCATGAAGATGCGCAACATCGCAGCCACTCGCGTTCTTTCACATCTCTAAACATGTTCTCCACCGCCTTTCTCGACATTCCCCCGCTGCAAGGCGCCTCTGGCACTGTCACGCTTCCCGGTTCTAAAAGCATTTCAAACCGTGTGTTGTTGCTCTCCGCGCTGTGCCAAGGCACCACCGTGGTCCACGACTTGCTGGCGTCCGACGACACCCGGGTGATGCTGGCTGCGCTGCGCCAACTCGGTTGTGGTGTGGACGCACAAGGCACCACAGTGACCATCACAGGCTTGGGTGGTCAGCTTAAACACCACGACGCGATTGAGTTTTTCATGGGCAACGCTGGCACGGCCATGCGCCCACTCACCGCCGCGCTCGCGGTGTTGGGTGGCGACTTCACGCTCAAAGGCGTGCCACGCATGCATGAGCGCCCGATTGGCGACTTGGTCGATGCGTTGCGTTTGCTCGGCTGCAAGATTGATTACTTGGGCAACGACGGATTCCCACCCCTGCACATTGGCCAACCCACCCTCAAAGTAGATGCACCCATTCAAGTGCGTGGCGATGTGTCCAGCCAGTTCCTCACCGCCTTGCTGATGGCACTGCCGCTTGCAGCCCAAAAGCAAGACATCGTGATTGACGTGGTCGGCGAACTCATCAGCAAACCCTACATCGACATCACGCTCAACCTCTTGGCGCGTTACGGCATTGCCGTGAAGCGCGATGGTTGGCAACGATTCACGATTCCACAGGGTTGCAGCTACCAATCACCCGGCACGATTCACGTCGAGGCCGATGCGTCATCTGCAAGCTACTTCATCGCCTTGGGCGCAATCGCTGAGGGCGACGGCATCCGCATTCAAGGCGTGGGCGCAGCGTCCATCCAAGGCGATATTCGCTTCATGGACGCCGCTGCACAAATGGGCGCAATAATCTCCAGCGGCAACAACTGGCTCGACATCCAACGAGGCGCTTGGCCCCTCAAAGGCATCACCCTCGACTGCAACCACATCCCCGATGCCGCCATGACCTTGGCTGTGATGGCGCTGTACGCCGACGGCCCCAGCACCTTGCGCAACATCGCCAGTTGGCGGGTGAAAGAAACCGACCGCATCGTGGCCATGGCCACCGAATGCCGCAAGCTGGGCGCCACGGTAGAAGAAGGTCCAGACTGGATCACGGTTCATCCTTTGCCAAATGGCCAACCCATCCATGCCTCGGCCCAAGGCCAATGGAAAGCCGCCAGCATCCACACCTACGACGACCACCGCGTGGCCATGTGTTTCTCGCTGGCCGCATTCAATGCCGACCAATTACCCGTGCGCATCGAAGACCCCAAGTGCGTGGCCAAAACGTTCCCCGATTACTTTGAGGCCTTGTTCTCGGTGGCGCACGCCAACACCCAAGACATCCCCGTCATTTGCATCGACGGCCCCACCGCCTCGGGCAAAGGCACCTTGGCCAGCCGTGTGGCACAAGCCTTGGGCTACCACTACCTCGACTCAGGCGCGCTTTACCGCGTCACCGCGTATGCCGCTTTGAAAGCCGGTCTGTCGCTAGAAGCCTCAGACGAAGGCCTCATTGCTGACCTCGCCCGCACCCTGCCCGTGCGCTTTGAAGGTGACACCGTGTGGTTGGGGCGAGAAGACGTCAGCGAAGCCATTCGCACCGAACAAGCGGGCATGAATGCCTCTAAAGTTTCCGTTTTACCTGGCGTGCGTACCGCTTTGGTAGCCCTACAGCACAGTTTTCAGCGCCTACCCGGCCTCTTGGCCGATGGCCGCGACATGGGGACCGTGATCTTCCCCGATGCACCTTTGAAGGTGTTTTTGACAGCAAGCGCCGCGAAACGCGCCGAGCGTCGTCATAAGCAATTGATTTCAAAGGGTATTTCGACTACACTCGACAGCCTTCGCGCCGATTTAGAGGCCCGCGACGCACGTGATTCATCGCGCAGCGTGGCACCCTTGAAAGCGGCACAAGATGCTTACCAACTCGACAACTCATCGCTCTCTGTCGAAGCCTCGATAGATCAAGTGTTGGCGTGGTGGCAAGCAAAGCAGCCGTTTTAAATTTTTGAAATCGGCTGCAAAACCTGGCCCGTTTGGCTCCCCTCGCGCTGCACATTGGCGCACTGGCCCAACGGATCTAAAACTTAACCCGTGGCTCACGCCACAAAACCACCGCTCATCGCAGGCCCATGTGGCGCAGCATTGGTGCTGCCCTCTTTCCCGTGATGAGACAAAGGAAATAAATGTCTGAATCTTTTGCCGCCCTATTTGAAGAATCTCTGAAGCGCTCTGAAATGCGCACAGGTGAAGTGATCACTGCTGAAGTGATCCGCATCGAGCACAACCACGTTGTGGTGAACGCTGGCCTCAAGTCTGAAGCCTACGTGCCAATCGAAGAATTCAAGAATGACAAGGGCGAACTCGAAGTCCAAGCGGGCGACTTCGTGTCAGTTGCGATCGGTAGCGTTGAAAACGGCTACGGCGACACCATTTTGAGCCGCGACACAGCCAAGCGTTTGGCATCGTGGATGAGCTTGGAAAAAGCTCTCGAATCTGGCGAGTTTGTCACTGGCACCACCAGCGGCAAAGTCAAGGGTGGCTTGACCGTGTTGGTCAATGGCATCCGCGCCTTCTTGCCTGGTTCATTGATCGACACACGTCCGATCAAAGACTTGTCTCCTTATGAGAACAAGACCATGGAATTCAAAGTCATCAAGCTCGACCGCAAGCGCAACAACGTCGTGTTGTCACGCCGCGCTGTGGTGGAAGCTTCGATGGGCGAAGAACGCGCTAAGTTGATGGAGACTTTGAAAGAAGGCTCTATCGTCAATGGCGTGGTCAAGAACATCACCGAATACGGTGCATTCGTGGACTTGGGCGGCATCGACGGCCTGTTGCACATCACCGACATGGCATGGCGTCGTGTGCGTCACCCATCTGAGGTGGTCACTGCGGGTCAAGAAATCACTGCAAAAATCCTCAAGTTCGACACCGAGAAAAACCGCGTGTCCTTGGGCCTCAAGCAAATGGGCGACGATCCTTGGATGGGCGTCAACCGCCGCTACCCACAAAGCACGCGCTTGTTCGGCAAGATCACCAACATCGCCGATTACGGCGCGTTTGTGGAACTCGAGCCAGGCATCGAAGGCTTGGTGCACGTGTCTGAAATGGACTGGACCAACAAGAACGTGGCACCTTCCAAGATCGTGTCCTTGGGCGACGAAGTCGAAGTCATGGTCCTCGAGATCGACGAAGACAAGCGCCGCATCAGCTTGGGCATGAAGCAATGCAAAGCCAACCCTTGGCAAGACTTCGCTCAAAACACCAAGCGCGGCGACCGCGTGAAGGGCCCGATCAAGTCGATCACCGACTTCGGCGTGTTCGTGGGCTTGGCTGCCGGCATCGACGGCTTGGTTCACTTGTCTGACTTGTCTTGGAACGAAACCGGCGAAAACGCTGTGCGCGAATTCAAGAAGGGCCAAGAAGTTGAGGCGTTGGTCTTGGCTGTGGACGTGGACCGCGAGCGCA
>JAIXRH010000130.1 GCA_027485285.1 Comamonadaceae bacterium
TCCACGCCCGCCACCGATTCGTAGTTGAGCATCTGTGGCACAAAGGCCTCGAAAGTGGCCAACTCGACCCACGCAATGCCGCTCATCACTTCGCCTACTTGCCATAAGTCGGCGCTGAGGGCTGGACCTGTGGGTGAAGCCACTTCTTTGGGGGCAAGCCAAAAGGCGCGAGCTTGGCCGAGAGCAGGGTAGAGGGTCAGCACATCAGCATCGCCCACAGCGTGGCGTTGCCATGCCTCAAGCGTTGACGGGGACGCAAAGGCTTCACCACGCAAAACTTGGCTGACGACTTCACCCGCCAAACCCAGCAACTGAAACTCATCGGTGGCATCGCTCAGCTTGGCTTTGGCGCGCAACACAAACATGGACAAGCGCTTGATGGTTTGGGCCATCAGGTCTTTGCGACAAATCAGCAACACCTCTTCGGCGCAACGTTTGTAAACCACAAAGCTCGCTTGCATGCGGCCCTTGGCGTTGCAAAAGGCAGCCAAGCGGCACTGCCCGTCTTTCATCAACAGGACGTCATTGGTCAGTTGGTTGTGCAAGAAGCTGGCGGCATCTGCACCCGAAGCGCGAATGATGCCAAGGTGGGGCAGGGGGGCAATGCCCTGAAGATCGAGGGATGTGGTGGGTGAACGCATGATTCCATTATCCTGAATCATTTGCAAAACCCAGCCACTCTGACAGGATCGCGCCAAATCGCCCCCTATAATTTAGGAATCGTTGGGGAGTAGCTCAATCGTTAGGTGTTCAGAAATTGGCTATGGCCGCACTTAACGATCAAACAGTCGTCATCACGGAGTTCACGCTTCCGGCTGTTTGGGCACATAACTGAATAACTACAAGCTAAGCAAGACCTTCGATCCGTTGCTCTTTGTCATACAAAGGGCATTGATCGATCTATTGAGGTTTTGCTATGGAACTTTTTACACTCCCGTGGTGGTCTGCGCTGCTCGCCATCATTCTTATTGACTTGGTTTTGGCTGGCGACAACGCCATCGTCATCGCGCTAGCGGCTAGAAAACTCCCCCCTGCACTGCAGAAAAAAGCCATCATTTGGGGCACCGTCGGCGCAATCGCTGTTCGGTCCCTGATGACTTTTGCTGTGGTTTGGCTGCTCAAAATCCCCGGCCTGATGCTGGTGGGCGGCTTGGGCTTGCTTTGGATCGCTTTCAACCTCATCAACAGTGACAGCGATGAAGAGCACGATGATGTGAGCGCATCGACATTTTGGGGTGCCATGAAAACCATTGTGGTGGCAGACGCCCTCATGGGCATTGACAACGTTCTTGGCGTTGCAGGCGCAGCCAGCGGCTCCTTTGAGTTGGTCGCGCTAGGTTTGATGATCAGCATCCCAATTGTGATGTTTGGCAGCCAATTGGTGCTCAAGCTGGTGGAACGTTGGCCCGTGATCATTCCCTTGGGTGGCGCGGTGCTGGCTTTTACTTCAGCGCAAATGGTGCTGAACGAATCCTTGTTCAAAGATTTCTTCAGCAGCAAGCTGTGGTACCAAGAAGCCGTCTGGTGGGGCGTGAACGTTGTCTTTGTGGCTTCTATTCTTGGCTACAGCTGGTTACGTAACAAACGCCAACAAGCACAAAGCACCCAACAAGATTTAGAAACGGTCTAACGCCAGTCCACCACTCAGGGCGATGACCATGGAAACCTATGTCATCTTTGTCAACGACAAAGCGCATGCCATGGACCAGGTTCTCCTCCTGTTGGAGGGCAGCCAGCCCACCCAATGGGTGTTGGTCGGATGTCCTCCACGTTTGCAACGTCACTCCAGCAAGTGGTTGACACAACGTGCGCTGAAAAAGCACAAAACCGAATGGACCGATGAAAACCTCAAGGACATCGTGCAGCTCCTCAAAGTACGCGGTCACGAGGTGTTGACGCGTGTGGCACAAGCTCCCTTGATTGAGGTGACCAAAGCCTTGCAGTCGGAATTTACAAATGTGCGCGTTGTGGATGCACGCAAAGAACTTGTCTTGGGTTTGGGCGAACCAAGCCCTTTGCGCGCAGCAGGCTGAGGATGCAAGGTTGTGCTTAAGCGAATCATTTGGTTATTCATGGCGTTGGTGTTGCTCCTTCTGGCAGCGTCTGCTTATTGGGTGTATCGGCCTTTGCCCATGAACAGCCAGGTCGTTGACCTCGCCATCGAACCGCAAACCACAGTCAGAGGCATTGCCAAAGCCTCTGTGAGTGCGGGCATCGAAGTTGACCCGCAGCTTTTGTTTGTATTTTTCAAGCTCAGTGGTCAGTCGCGGGCACTGCGAGCGGGGAGCTATGAAATTGCACAAGGCGAATCTGCCTTGGATTTGCTGCGCAAACTCAGCCGTGGCGAGGAAAGCCTCAAAGCCATCAGCCTGATAGATGGCTGGACGTTTCGCCAATTTCGCGCCGCCCTGGCCAAGGCCGAAGGACTCAAACACGACACCAAGGACCTGAGTGATGAAGCGCTCATGGCCCAGTTGGGCATGCCCGGCGTGGCACCTGAAGGCCGCTTCTTCCCCGACACTTACACCTACGGCAAAGGTGCCTCAGAGCTGCATGTGATGCAACGCGCAGCCAACGCCATGACCAAACAACTGGCTGCGGCTTGGGGCCAACGCCAACCTGATATTCAAATCAAAACCATCGATGAAGCACTGATTTTGGCCAGCATCATCGAAAAAGAGACTGGCCGCGAAAGCGACCGCACGACCATCAGCCGAGTGTTTCATAACCGCTTGGCCATTGACATGCCGTTGCAAACTGACCCCACCGTGATTTACGGCATGTTTGACAGCTTTGACGGCAACCTGCGCCGCGTTGACCTGCGCACCGACCACCCGTGGAACACCTACACCCGCAAAGGCCTGCCTCCCACCCCCATTGCCATGCCAGGGCGCAATGCGCTCAAGGCCGCTGTCAAGCCAGCGCCAAGCAATGCGCTGTACTTCGTGGCCAAAGGCGACGGCACCAGCCATTTCAGCGCCACACTTGAAGAGCACAACGCGGGGGTCAATCGCTACCAGCGCCGCACGACAGGCGCTTCAACAGGCACACCATCAAGTGCGGCATCCGGTGCAGGGCAGTGATTCAGGCCCGCCAAGGCGAACAGGCAAAATAACGATCTATGTCAACAACAGGCCTTTTCATCAGTTTTGAGGGCATCGACGGTGCGGGTAAATCCACGCACATCGAAGGCTTAGCAGCCGCCTTCACAGCGCAAGGCCGCCAAGTCACGCTCACTCGCGAGCCTGGCGGCACGCCTTTGGCCGAGAAGCTGCGTGAGATGGTGCTGCACGACACGATGGATGCGCTGACCGAAGCCTTGCTCATCTTTGCAGCCCGCCGCGATCACCTGCACCACGTGATTGAGCCCGCTTTGGCGCGTGGGGATGTGGTGCTGTGCGACCGCTTCACCGATGCCACCTTCGCCTACCAAGGCAGCGGACGTGGGTTTGATTTGGGCGTTTTGCAGCAGCTCGAGAGTTGGGTTCAGGCGATTTCGGCTGACGCAGCGAGTCCTTCTGCCACATGCCTGCGCCAACCGGACGTGACCGTGTGGTTTGAACTCGACCCCAGCATCGCCGCCGTGCGCTTAGCCGGCGCACGCGTGCCCGATCGATTTGAGGCGCAGCCCGTGGAGTTTTTCCAAAAAGTGTCTGACGGCTATGCCGCACGCGCCCAAGCCGATGCACAACGCTTTGTGCGCCTGGACGCCGCACAAACCCGTGAAGCCGTTTGGCAGCAACTGCACCTCAACTTTGTGCAGCGTGGCTGGCTGAGCGCAAATTGATCTCTGGCAACGCATGACGGAAACCACCACTTCACAAGTCCGGCCCGTGTTGAGCACTTGGCTGCAAGGCCAGCTCACCAGCTTGCTAGCGCGACGCGGCCATGCGTGGCTGCTGCAAGGCCCCTCGGGCTTGGGTCAATACACGCTTGGTCTGGAACTGGCCCGCGCTTGGCTGTGTGAAGCGCCCACCCAGCAGGGCGCTTGCTACCAGTGCCGCAGCTGTCACGCCGTGGATGTGCGCACCCATGCCGACCTGCGCACGCTCTTGCCGGAAGCTTTGGCGCTGGCGCTGAACTGGCCCCTCGACGAGAAAACTCAAAAAGACCTCGACGACAAAAAGCGCAAGCCCAGCAAAGAGATTCGGGTCGAAGCCGCTCGCGACATGGTGGCTTTCAGCCAGCAAACCCGATCGGGCGGCGCCACCAAAGTGGTGTTTGTGTACCCAGCAGAGCGCATGAACCACATCACGGCCAACACCATTCTCAAAACACTAGAAGAGCCGCCAGGCGAATGCCGCTTTGTGCTGGCCAGCGAAGCGGCACACCAGCTGTTGCCCACCATCCGCAGTCGCTGCCAAACCCACACCATGGTCTGGCCCACCGAGGCCGAAGCTTTGAGCTGGCTGCAAACCCAAGGCGTCCCCGCTGCCGATGCAGCCGTGTTGCTGCGCGCCGCCGGAGGCCGCCCCGAAGATGCCCTCAACCTGGCGAATGCCGGCCTGAAAGCGGCGCATTGGGCGGCTCTGCCCAAAGCCGTGTTACGCGGCGATGTGGGTGCGGTGTCTGACGCCACACCAACGCAGGCCATCGCCATGCTGCAAAAGCTTTGCCATGACCTGCTAGCTTTACGCTTGGGTGCTGAGCCACGTTTCTTTTTAGCGGCGGATTTACCCACGACTGGCACTGTCGGGTCGCTGACCCAATGGTCCAAAGAGCTGATGGACGCTGCCCGCACATCTGAGCACCCATACAACGCTGGATTGATGTTTGAAGCTTTGGTGGCGCGGGCGCAAACTGCCTTGCGTAGCTCAGCCTGAACACACGCCATCCCGCTAGCTTCAAGTCATCTCCCCACGCAAAGACACAGCCTTTTTGTTCAAAGCCTCATGTTCACCGATTCCCACTGCCACCTGAATTTTCCCGAGCTGGCTGAAAACATCCATACCATCCGTGACGACATGGCCAAAGCCCAAGTCACGCGTGCCCTGGTCATCAGCACCACGCTCGAGCGCTTTCCTGAAGTTCATGGACTTGCCACTCA
>JAIXRH010000034.1 GCA_027485285.1 Comamonadaceae bacterium
CACGCCCTTGAGGGCGCTCTTGGCGGCGCGACTGGCGCCGTGTTGGTCTGCGCCGTCCAAGCGCGACAAGGCAATGCACAGCGAGGTGGTGATGACCATGTCCACCACGATGGTCACGATGGCAGGGCCTGCCGCAGACGCACCCAGCAAGGCCACCAACAGGGGCACGCCCATGTAGCCTGTGTTGGGAAACGCGCCCACCAAGGCGCCAAACGATGCGTCGTTCCAACCAATGCGTTTGTTCAGGCTGAACACCACCACAAAGCCCACCATCAACAAAGCACACAGCAAGTAGGCAAAAAACAGCGTGGCGTCCAACAATTGCACGATGGGCGTACTCTCGCCGAAACGGTACAACATGCACGGCAGCGCAAAGAACAACACAAAGCCGTTCAGGCCAGGGATTGCGTCCAAGGGCAACATGCGGCGGTGCGCCGCCACAAAGCCAGCCAGCACCAGCGCAAAGAAAGGGAAAGTGACCAGGAGAATATTCAGCACACAGGTATTTTGCCTTGTGGCCCGACCAGTATCATGACCGGCTCCCACACAACTGTCCCTCGAATGTCTGCTGGTCTGAATCTCGCACAACAAGAAGCCGTCAATTTCTTGCACGGCCCTTGTCTGGTGTTGGCGGGGGCGGGCTCGGGCAAGACACGCGTCATCACGCACAAGATTGGCCGCCTGATTCAAACGGGCTTAGAGCCCAAGCGCATCGCCGCCATCACCTTCACCAACAAAGCCGCCGCCGAAATGCGTGAGCGTGCCAAGGACTTGATTGGCCGATCGGCCAAAGATGTGATGATTTGCACCTTCCACGCCCTGGGCGTGCGCATGTTGCGACAAGACGGCGCTGTGCTGGGCCTCAAACCTCAGTTCAGCATCATGGACAGCGCCGACGTGACGGGCATCTTGAAAGACGCAGGCGGCACCACAGACGCGGCCACCGCACGCCAATGGCAATGGACCATCAGCCTGTGGAAAAACATGGGCCTCAACTCGGCCCAAGCCCTGGCACAAGCCAAGGACGACCACGAACGCACCATTGCCAAAATCATGGCGCGCTACGAAGAACGCCTCAGTGCCTACCAAAGTGTGGACTTTGACGACCTCATTGGCTTGCCCTTGAAGCTGCTGCAAGAACACGACGAGGTGCGTGCCAAGTGGCAAGACCGACTCGGCCATGTGCTGGTGGACGAATACCAAGACACCAACGCCACCCAATACGAGGTGCTCAAATGTTTGGTCGGCCCCGACCATTCAAGCGCGCGCTTCACGGCCGTGGGTGACGACGACCAGTCCATTTACGGCTGGCGCGGTGCCACGTTAGACAACTTGCGCCGTCTGCCGCAAGACTTCCCCACCTTGAAGGTCATCAAGCTGGAGCAAAACTACCGCTCCACCAGCGCCATTTTGCGTGCGGCCAACCACGTGATTCAGCTCAACCCCAAGCTGTTTCCCAAAACTTTGTTCTCTGAGCTCGGTGAAGGCGAACCTGTGCGCGTGGTCGATGCCGACAACGAAGAACACGAAGCCGAACGCGTGGTGGCCCGCATTCAGTCCTTGCGCGAGGGCACAGACGCCGGCAGCTGCGGCTACAAAGAACTCAAAGACTTTGCCGTGCTCTACCGAGCCAACCACCAAGCGCGCATTTTTGAAAAAGCGCTACGCAAAGCGCAAATTCCCTACAAGGTGTCGGGCGGCCAAAGCTTTTTTGACCGCGCCGAAATTCGCGACCTGTGCGCGTGGCTGCGCCTGTGGGTCAACAACGATGACGACCCTGCGTTCTTGCGCACCGTCACCACGCCCAAGCGCGGCATTGGCCACCAAACCTTGGCCAGCCTCGGCCAGTTTGCCAGCCAATACAAGCTCAGCATGTTTGAAGCGCTGTTCAGCAACAGCCTGCCCTCGGTGCTCAATGCCCGCGCCATCGGCAGCCTGCACGAGTTTGGCCGCTATGTGAACGACCTGGCGTTTCGTGCCCGCCAAACCCTAGGCGCCGACGACGCACGCGCGTTTTTGAACGACTGGCTCAAGGACATCGGTTACGAAAAGCACCTTTACGACGCGGAAGAAAGCGAAAAAGCGGCCGCCGCCAAATGGAACAACGTGATGGAGTTTTGTGACTGGATGGCCCAGCGCTGCGGCGGCCAGATTGACGACACCGCCGGCGTGACCACCGGCAACGACGTGAAAAACTTACTCGAGGTGGCGCAAACCATCGCCTTGCTGTCCACCCTGACGGAACGCGAGAAAGACCAAAACGTGGTGACACTTTCCACCCTCCACGCCTCCAAAGGTTTGGAGTGGCCACACGTCATGCTGGTGGGGGTGACGGAGGGCATGCTGCCCTTCAAACTCGACGACGAACCTGGCGCTGAACACACCCACGAAAACATGGCCGTGCGCTTGCAGGAAGAACGCCGCCTCATGTATGTGGGCATCACCCGCGCTCAGCGCTCACTGGCGGTGAGCTGGACACGCCGCCGCAAAAAAGGGCGCGACATGATTGCCGCCGTGCCCAGCCGCTTCATCGCTGAGATGGACCTGAACAAAGACACCGTCAAAGAAGATCCGCGTGAAAAACTCAAAGCCTTGCGGGCAGAGTTTGCGCAGCGCGCCAGCGCTGCGTCGGCTGAGCGCGCGGCCAATAAGTAAAAACAACCAGACAAAGAAAAAAGCCTCAGTGAGAACACTGAGGCTTTTTAGTTTTGGTGGCCTGGACGGGGATCGAACCTGTGACACGCGGATTTTCAATCCGCTGCTCTACCAACTGAGCTACCGAGCCGGGACAGAAAGTATAGCACTGCTATGTGTGCGACGCGATTCGAATGTGTCCAATAAGAGTCCCGCCATGTAAAAAATTTCTTTCTGTACCTGCGCTGGGGCCAGCCTTCGCGCACCTGTCATACAGAAACCCACCGGTTGCTCGGGCTTGCGAGCGCCAAGACAACCGGTTTCGTTTTTTTATTGAAGTTTTTTCAACGTGTGAAAGTGAGAAACGTCAGTTCCATCGGGTGCCCGGCTCACAAGATCCAACGCATCGATTGAAACATTGGTTCCAAAATTAGCGGTCGAAGGGCTTGTGCCCGAGCAGTAAGGCTGGACTGTGCTTTCGCCTTGTCCGCAACGAATACTGGCGGTTGCTCTGCTAGAGCCGAACTTAATGGAGTCCTCAAACCCAACCCAAGAGGCCGAATTAATGCTTACATCCTTCATACCGTAGACACGAGCCATATAGGTCGCTGGCATCAATCCAGGATCAGTGGGTTTGGTCCATGTTGCGACAAATGGACCCGTCGCCTGTTTGACATAACAGTAGACAGAGTTGTTGGCGCAGCTTGTGTTGGCAATGAGGTTTGTTTTAAGGTCAGCCGTGATCGCTGGCAGCTTCACGGACTTCTTAAACCCATCAACAGTGAGAGAACGTGCTGTTGTTTTGAAATACTGAGTGGCTACAGGTGTTGAACCCGCAGTTTTCGTTTTGTAGTATTCAAAAGTCCAAGTTCCAAACTGTGGGATCGCCTCAATTTCGTCATTGGTCAAATCAGTTCCGTCGAAACCACCAATGAAGGCTATGTTTTTATCTAGTTTGCGTGGGTGATTTGTGGCGGTTGTATCCCCAGATTCATAGAAGCTTTGAAGCCTCACAAAACCAGTTCCCGTTGCGAATGAAGGATCGCCCATGCCATCAACAGTTGCGGTTCCGGTTTTGTCTTTGCCAAATGCGATGACAAAGTAGCTGTAGTTACAGTTGCCACTCGAGAGGTTAGGAATAAAAGTCATCTTGCGACCGCCAGGTGAGGTCACATTGACTTTCACAATTTTATTTCCAGCGCTTTGAAACTGATTTAATTGATAGCATGAAAGACCAAAAGTGTAGCCAACGCTATTGAATGTGGAGGCTGCTTGGTTGACGTAGTTTCGTCTTTGAGAATATGCCCCAACACCAATGTCGTATTGATATTGGTTGCCAATCAATTTCAGTTTGCCATCTGTGTCAATTCGGCCAACGTTTTTCTCAATATTGAAATTGCCATATTCGTCTTTCCAACGATAACCAAATACGATGTCACCGCTTGTCGGCCCGTTGGCTACTGTGGTTCCAACAGAGTAGAAAAATTTGGGGTCTGAAAAGCTCACACCCGCAGCAGCGTCTGTCGTGAAAATCCCTCCAAAATGCTGCGTCTTGGAGACCACCATACCGCCCGATTTATAACCAGCAGGGTTGCCGCCAATAAATGCATCTTTGCAGTTTTGACTTTGTATATCCGCTGCGGTTGTACCGCCTGATGTGATTCGGGTGCTCAAAGGATCAGCGTAGCAAGAGGTCAGTTTCTCAAGCAACAGTTGAATCTTGGGAGTGAGCCCAGAGGTCGCAAGTTTTGTTGCATCGACGGCTGGGAGTGCTGCCGGCGTTGCATCATGCGCAAATGAAATTTGTGGCAAATCTTGGTTCTCGTTCACTGATTGTTTCAATGTGACCTCGATCTGTGATTTTGTTCCTTTGGGTTCGATCTTTACATCTAGAGAATCCAGCATTCGGTCAAAACCTGTACCGTTAGCGGTGAAAGTTGTATTGAGTGGATTGATTGTTCCATTCAGACTGAGGGCTGTGGCCAAGGGTTGAAGCGCCGTCATGACTGACGTTGTGGCAGATGTCACTGCTGTGGACGTGACAGTTGTTGATGCTGCGGCAATTTCTGATGCCAAGTTGAATGGGTTTCCAGTAGAAGATAGTCTTGCGGCAATCAAATTGCTAATTTGTGTCACGTTAACTACTGGTGTGCTGCTCTTGCTAGGTAATACGCTATAGACCTTTTCACTTCCGTTATCTACCTCGAAGACAAATGGTCCAGTGGCAGTTGCAGGTATCGTGGCCGAGTAGCTACCGTCAGTTGAGATGGTGGCAGGGGTTGCCAAAACAGCCGCCCCATCTTTGCCATAAATCTGCAGCGTGGCATTTGCCATGGGCGCACCCGTAGCCGCAATGCCAGTCACGGTGAGTGGTTGCGTTTCAAGATTCACCGCGCTCCCGCCGCCTCCGCCGCACGCGGCTAACGAACACAACGCCAAAACTGTCGTTAACTTAAACAATTTCTCTTTTTTCACCATAAATTCCTCCAAAATTGATAAGCCATATTAACTTTGTGGATTTATAACCGACCTAGTAAAAACCCTGATTTGGCTTGTAAACCAGCGGTTACTCGGGCGAGGTGGGCGAAGTAAGCGTGTGCTTTTTGGAGCCCGCACCGTGTCAAAAAGCCCCTTCGGCCTAGGGCCTGCTTTGGTGGCGCATCAGACTATGAATCGGCTTCTCGAGCAGAACGCGATCAGCACCCTTCGTCATCTAACGGTCTGCGTCCCATGACAAATCGAGACGATCAGGGGGCTAAACGCAAGTACTTGCTGGCATTCTTTGGCAAGTAAAACCTAACCAGCATCGACATCAAGTTGGTTAGCGAGTTTGAGATTTGGCGCAATCAAATGATTGGGCACATGCCAGGTGCCAGCACCTGGATGACTGATGCCGCGCCCTACTCAAGCTTGACGCTTGGGCTTGGACAAATCCACGCCCAGCTGCTTGAGCTTGCGGTACAAATGCGTGCGCTCTAAGCCAGTTTTATCGGCCACGCGCGTCATCGAACCGTTTTCTTGGGAGAGGTGGTATTCAAAATAGGCACGCTCAAAGGCATCACGCGCTTCACGCAAGGGCTGCTCTAAATCAAAGCTCTGATGATTGGGTGGCATCAGCGCTTGAGGGGCGGTGCTGGCGGATGCACTGTCTTTGCTGGCAATAGCACTCACGCCTTTGACGGCTGCCGCTGCCACGGGCTTGCGCGCCAAGGCTTGCTCGACGGCCTTCAGCAGCTTTTGCAGGGTGATGGGTTTTTCTAAGAACGCCTGTGCGCCAATGCGGGTGGCTTCGACCGCGGTGTCAATGGTGGCGTGGCCGCTCATCATGATGACGGGCATGTTCAACAAACCAGCACCGGCCCATTCTTTGAGCAGGGTCACACCATCGGTGTCGGGCATCCAAATGTCGAGCAAAACCAAATCAGGGCGGGACGCTTGGCGTGCCAAGCGCGCTTGCGCTGCGTTTTCTGCCAGCTCTACCGCATGGCCTTCGTCGTTGAGGATCTCAAACAAGAGGTCCCGAATGCCCAATTCGTCATCCACCACCAAAATGTTCGCCATGTCTTGCCGTGTCTCGCTGAATTAAAGAAGCTGGTTTTGTTGCGATTGCGCAACTGTGAATGATAGCGACACTTGCGCCCCTATCACCCGCCCCTCTGATTCGCGATTTTTCAGGTCAATGCGGGCCGAATGTTCATCGGCAATTTTTTTCACCACCGCCAAGCCAAGGCCTGTGCCACGCGTCTTGGTGGTGACGTAGGGCTCAAAGGCGCGGTTCAAAATATTGGGCGGAAAACCCGGGCCGTTGTCGCGCACCAGCAAGCGCACGCGGCCCGATGTGGCCCCCAATTGTGTGGCGATTGACACGGTTGGTCGCGCCTGCCCCTCGGTGGCGTCTTGTGCGTTTTGCAACAGGTTGTGCACCACTTGGCGCAGCTGCTGCGCGTCTCCCATGATCAAGGGACATGCGGCATCGAGCTGGGCATACACCGGCACGGCTGCATTTTCTGCGCCGTACAGCTGCATCACGTCTTGCACCAAAGCGTTGAGGTCCAGTGGTTTGAGGTCCGCCAAGGGCAAGCGTGCGTAATCGCGAAACTCATTGACCAAGCGCTTCATGGCATCCACTTGGTCCACGATGGTTTTGACGGACTTGTTCAGTATCAATTGTTCGGGCGCTTGCAGTTTGCCAGTGAGCTTCATTTCTAGGCGCTCGGCCGACAGCTGAATGGGGGTGAGCGGGTTTTTAATTTCATGCGCCAGCCGACGCGCGACCTCGCCCCAAGCTTGCGCACGTTGGGCCGACACGATTTCAGAAATGTCGTCAAACACCAGCAAGCGGCCGTTGTTGGGCAGCACGGCGCCTCGGGCCAGCAGGGTGATGTGTTGCTGCATGTCGTCACTGAGCTGCACGGCGGGGCTGATGGTGGTGGCGTGCAGCTCAAACGATTGTTGCCAGTGGTCCAAGCCGTGTTGGCTGCGCTCACCCAAGAAGCCGTCAAACTCGCGGCGCACATGCTCGGCAAATTCCACCAAACCTTCGATGTCACTCAAGGTACGGCCTTCCCACGCAGCCAGTGGCACGCGCAAGATGCGCGTGGCCCCAGGGTTGGATGATTTGATGCGGCCATCTTCGGTGAGCACAATCACCCCGGCGGTGAGGTTGTCGAGGATGGTTTGCAAGTTGGCCCGCGAGGTGTGCACTTGCAACATGCTTCGGTCCACTGCCGTGCGGGCGTCGGCCAATTGCTGCGTCATCACCGCAAACGAGCGGGTCAAGCCACCCAGTTCATCTCGGGCTTGCAACGCGGGCTTGGGGCTCAGGTCACCCGCCGCCACATCACGCACACCTTCGGCCAGCATCAACAAGGGGCGCGCCAATTGGTTGCCCAGCAACACCGCCAGCAGCACCGCGCCGAAGACGGCCAAAAACAAACTCAGCGTCAAGGTGCCGATGTACATGCTGCGCAGCCCCTCTCGGCCCAGCGCCCGCTCTTGGTACTCGCGATAGGCCACCTCCACCGCCAAGGCGTTGCTCACCAGAGTGGGTGGCAAGGCCTTGGTCACTTGCAACACGCGCGGCTCAATGAGCAGGCCCAAGCCAGACGGGGCAACCAACACCAAGGCTCGGATGCGCGCCTTGGCAGTGCCTTGCAGCTCGGCCTCGTCCAAGCCATCGATGGCGGTGACCACGTTTTGTGTTTTCACCAGCCGCATCTGCATGGGGCTGGGTCGGTCAGGGTTGATTTTGTAGCGCGACTCGCCCACGCTGGAGATGGCTTGGCCCGAGGTGCTCCACAAAATGACATCGTCTGCGCCCAGCTGGTCCTTGATGCGCTCCATCGCGATGCCCACCGAGGCATCGGGCAAGTCATTGATTTGCGCGGTGGCCGCGCGCGTTTTTTGGCCCAAGTCATTGGCCAAGGTGTCCAGTGTGGTGCGTCCTAAATTCAGGCCAGCATCTAAGGCCCCTTCGACCTTCACATCAAACCAACTCTCAATGGAGCGCGATACAAATTGGTAGGACACGCTGTAAATCAACAGCCCTGGCAAGAAACCCACCAAGGCAAATGTGGCCGCGATTTTGAGCAACAAGCGACTGCCAAATTTGCCTTGGCGCAAACGCATCACCAAGCGGATGGACAGCCAGCCAATCACGCCCATGAGCAGCGTGGCCACCACCACGTTCAAGCCAAACAGCTGGCGGTAGTTGCGCTCATAGAGCTCGCGGTTGTCGGTGGCTTGGGTCAACAAAAACAAGAGCACCAAGCCCAAACCCAGGGCCACAGCTGCGCTGACAGCCAACAACCAACGCAACTGAAAGCTGGAAAGGCGCGTGCGCTTTTCAGCCAGCTCAATCATGGTTTGAGCTCCAGGCGCTGCGTTTTGTTGTAGGTGATGTTCCAGTCACTCTGTCCTGCTGCGCCAATTTGCAAAGGACGCGGCAGCTGTTTGAGGTCGAGCTTGAAGTTGATGCTCAGGCTTTGTTTGGCGTCTGGGTTGTAGTCTGTTGCATTGGCGATGCGCCATTGCGCGATACGGCGCACGGCATTGATGGCGTCTTCTGCTGTGTCGTAGCTTTGACCCAAACTCACGCCCAAGCCACTGACGTTGAAGGCTTGCGGCGACACGTTGACGCGCCACCGCCGCGTGAGCGGTTGGTAAAACAAACGCACATGTCGCTCGGCATGCGCCACACGCTGGTTGAAGAAATACCAGCGCTCTTGGCTGATCTCTACCTCGGTCACAAAGTACAAGGTGATGCCTTTGAGCAAGGCTTCTTCCAAGGTGCTGGGCAGCTCAAACTGCCAGGTGCCAGACATGTACAGCGCGGCATCTTGGCGGTCTAGCTTGAGACCCTGCAATTCCACGGGCGTGTTCGCTTGCGCAACGCCTGTGAGCATCAGGCCAAGGGCCAGGCACAGCCAACGACCGCGCTTGACAGCGCCCCAAAAGAGCAGCTCAAGCCGAGGGAATTTTTTCCAGCAGTGCGTAGTAAAAGCCATCGTGATCACCGGACAGATTGTCGATGAGCGCGGCGCTTGTGGCGAGACTTTGGGGCCTTAAATGGCCCAAGGAGGGCAGTAAACGGGCATTGGTGTTGTGTTCAACAAACGTTTTGGCTTGGTTCTCGCCCTCAGCCCGGAAAACCGAGCAGGTGCAATACAACAAACGCCCGCCCGGCTTGACCAAGGGCCACAGTTGCTTGAGTAGGTTTTTTTGAATGGCGGCGAGTTTGTCGATGTCGGCCTCTCGGCGCAACCAACGCACATCGGGGTGGCGACGCACGATGCCCGAGGCTGTGCAGGGTGCATCCAACAAAATGGCATCAAAGGTTTGGCCGTCCCACCAAGTTTTGGTTTGCGCCGCATCGGCCGCCATGACCTTGGCTGTGCGACCTATGCGTTGCATGTTTTGCGCAATGCGCTCGCAACGCAACGGGTCAATGTCCAGCGCCAACACCTCGGATGTGTCGTTGAGCAGTTCAAGCAAGTGTGCGGTTTTACCACCCGGTGCTGCGCAGGCATCGAGCACACGCAGGGCTTGGCCCGCGGGCGCCAAGTCTTTGAGCAAGAGCTGCGCGGCGCATTGCGCGGCGGCATCTTGCACTGAGCACAAACCTTCGGCAAAGCCGGGGATGTCTCGCACGTTGTGCGCTTGTGCCAACACCAAGCCTTGTTCACCCACCGCTTGAGATGACAAGCCGTGGTTGTCCCAGTCTGTTTGTAAGGCCTCACGGCTGATGGCCGAGGTGTTCACGCGCAGGGTCATGGGCGCGGCTTGGTTGTTGGCGCGCAAGATGTGTTGCCAGTGATCGGGGTGGTCTTTTTGCAAACGCTTGATCCACCATTCGGGGTGGTTCCATTGCGCGTGCACATCGTTGTCCGTGGCTTTGACCAAGGCATCGCGCTCGCGCAAAAAGCGACGCAGGCAGGCGTTTAAAAAATTGGCCTGCATGGCCAAGCTCCGCGTGTTTTTGGCTGCCTCCACGGCTTGGTTCACCAGCGTGTGCGGCGCGTATGGGGCATTCTCAGGGTCCCATGCCAAAGCCAATGCAGTGCACAGCAAGGCGTCGGGCAAGGGGGCAGGCGCGCGTGACGCGAGCTTCGCGCGCAAGGCCTGCGCACGGCCCAACTGACGCAAAGCCTGAAACAGCAAGGCTTGTACGCCAGGGCGCAAGCTTGACGGCACAGCCTCTAGCGCTGCCGTGCCAGACACACCACGTCGCACTTGCGCCAAGGCTTGGGCCACAGCTTGCAGTTGCTGCCACAGTGGGACAGATGTGGGTGTGTGATCCGTCATGCCAACAAGCGTCCGGGCTTGAACTGAAAGAGGCGCGCCATCCAGGTGGCAGGAAACATATCAATGGCGTCGTTGTACTGGGTCACAGCTTGGTTGAAACGCTGCAAATCTGGTTGAATGGAGATGCCCAACTCTGTCCAGCGCTGCGTCAGCTCGGCAGGCACTGAGACGTAATACACATCGGGATGTGTGAGCGACTCCCACGCTTGTTGGAGGTCACGGCTGGTGGCCACCAAGGCAATCGCAGAGGCTGGCTCTAACGGATGCTCTTGCATGCGCGCCAAGGCCATGGCCGACAAATTGGCGGCCACTTGCAGGCGCGTCCAATGGCTAGCACCCAGCTCAGGTGACACCGCAGTTTGCCAACCCGATGGCGAGGTCACGGCTGCGGTGGTGGCCTCTTGCACCAGCGCTTGGTAGCGCAGCATGAGCGCTTCGAGCACCGCAAACTGTTTGTTCACTGCCGTGCGCAAGCCCACCAGTCGGCGATAAGCCCCCACACTCCAAAACACCATCACGGCCACGAACAGCCAAACCCACCACGCATCAAGCATGTTGAACTCCTTGTATTTCTACCGTTGAGCCTAAACAACAAAGGCCCTTTCGGGCCTTTGTTGAGGGGGTCGCTTTACGCTGCTTCACCCGCACCGTGATCGACTTGGGTTTCTTCGTCAGAAGACTCTCCAGCCAACTCGGCGGCTTCGGCATCCGCAATGGCACGGCGCTCGGCGTCGTCCATCGCATCTTTGACCTTGCGGGCTTTGTGATAAGCCATGCCGGTACCTGCAGGAATCAGGCGACCGACGATGACGTTTTCTTTCAAGCCACGCAATTCGTCGCGCTTGCCCATGATGGCCGCTTCGGTCAACACACGTGTGGTTTCTTGGAAAGAAGCCGCAGAGATGAACGAGTCGGTCGACAAGGACGCTTTGGTGATACCCAGCAACAAGTTGGTGAATGTCGCGGGAATCTTGCCATCACGTTGCAGCGCTTCGTTGGTGTTCAGAATTTCTGAACGCTCCACTTGTTCGCCAGCGATGTAGTTGGAATCACCCACGCTTTCGACCACGACACGACGCAGCATTTGACGCACGATCACTTCAATGTGCTTGTCGTTGATCTTCACGCCTTGCAAGCGATACACGTCTTGCACTTCGTCGACGATGTAGCGGGCCAGCTCTTCCATGCCGAGCAAACGCAAGATGTCTTGTGGGTCGGCTGGGCCGTCCACCACGCTCTCACCTTTGTTGACCACTTGGCCTTCGTGGACCAAGATGTTCTTCTCTTTAGGAATGAGTTCGTCCCACACTTTGCCTTCTGGATCCGTGATCTGCAAACGCACCTTGCCTTTGGTTTCTTTACCAAACGACACAGTTCCGGTCATCTCAGCCAACATGCCCTTGTCTTTGGGACTGCGTGCTTCGAACAGTTCGGCCACTCGTGGCAAACCGCCCGTGATGTCGCGGGTCTTTTGACCTTCCACAGGGATACGTGCCAAGACTTCGCCTGGGCCCACATCCATGCCGTCGCGCACTTGCAACAACGCACCGATTTGGAAGCCAATCGTCACGGGGTGGTCTGTGCCAGGAATCTTCACTTCTTTGCCAGACGCATCGATCAGCTTGACCTGTGGACGCACCACTTTGGTCGCGCCGCGACGTTTCGGGTCAATCACCACCAAGGTGGACAAGCCAGTGACTTCGTCCATTTGCTTGGCCACAGTGAGGCCTTCCTCGACGTTTTCGAATTGCACCTTACCAGCGAATTCAGTGATGATGGGTCGTGTCAACGGATCCCAGTTCGCCAAGATCACACCGGCCTTGATGGTTTGGTCTGGCTTGATCGCCAAGGTCGCACCGTATGGCACTTTGTGACGCTCGCGCTCACGGCCATGTTCGTCGTGGATGACGATCTCGCCTGAGCGAGAAATCACCACCAACTCACCCTTGGTGTTGGACACATAGCGCATGGTGGCATTGAAGCCAATCACACCGTTCGACTTGGCCTCGACGCTCGAAGCGACAGCCGCACGAGACGCAGCACCACCAATGTGGAAGGTACGCATGGTCAGCTGGGTACCGGGTTCACCGATGGACTGCGCAGCGATCACGCCGACCGCTTCACCGTTGTTGACCAAGCCACCGCGACCCAAGTCACGGCCGTAACACATGGCACACAAACCGAAGCGTGTTTCGCAGTTCAATGCCGTGCGCACTTTGACTTCGTCGACGCCTGCGGCTTCGATGTCGTCAATGATGTCTTCGTCCAGCATGACGCCAGCTTTGACCAACACCGCACGTGTTTCTGGGTTGATGATGTCTTCGATGGCCACGCGGCCCAACACGCGGTCGCGCAAGGATTCGATGACTTCACCGCCTTCAACGATGGCGCGCATCAATTGACCGTTGGTCGTGCCGCAATCGTGATCGGTGACCACCAAGTCTTGCGTCACGTCCACCAAACGACGTGTCAAGTAGCCTGAGTTGGCTGTCTTCAACGCCGTGTCGGCCAGGCCTTTACGTGCACCGTGGGTGGAAATAAAGTACTGCAACACGTTCAGACCTTCACGGAAGTTCGCCGTGATGGGGGTCTCAATGATGGAGCCGTCAGGCTTGGCCATCAAGCCGCGCATACCGGCCAACTGACGAATCTGAGCGGCGGAACCGCGCGCGCCAGAGTCGGCCATCATGTAGATGGAGTTGAACGATTCTTGCTCGACTTCTTTGCCGTGGCGGTCGATGGTCTTCTCTTTGCGAAGTTGGTCCATCATCACCTTGGACACAGCGTCGCCAGCCTTGCCCCAGATGTCCACCACTTTGTTGTAACGCTCGCCAGACGTCACCAAACCAGACACGTATTGCTGCTCGATGTCTTTGACTTCTTTTTCAGACGCGCTGATGATGGCGCCTTTTTCTGGCGGCACCAACATGTCGTCGATGGCAATCGAAATACCCGCGCGTGTGGCCAAACGGAAACCGTTTTGCAACAGCTTGTCGGCAAACACGACGGTGTCTTTCAAGCCGCACTTGCGGAATGACACGTTGATGAGCTTAGAAATTTCTTTCTTCTTCAACGCTTTGTTGATGTTGGAGAAAGGCAAGCCCTTAGGCAAGATTTCCGACAACAAGGCACGGCCCACCGTCGTGTCTACCAAGCTGGTGCTTGGCACGAATTCACCGGTTTCTTTGTCTTTGGTCCACTCGGTCAAACGCACGGCCACTTTGGCGGTCAACTCGACCACACCCGCATCCAAAGCGCGTTGCACTTCGGTCAAGTTGGCAAACACCAAGCCTTCGCCCTTGCCGTTGATGCGGTCGCGGGTGGCGTAGTACAAGCCCAACACCACGTCTTGTGAAGGAACGATAGAAGGTTCGCCGTTGGCAGGGAACAAGATGTTGTTCGAGGCCAGCATCAAGGTGCGTGCTTCCATCTGCGCTTCCACAGACAAAGGCACGTGAACGGCCATCTGGTCACCATCAAAGTCGGCGTTGAACGCTGAACAAACGAGTGGGTGCAACTGAATGGCTTTGCCTTCGATCAAGATCGGTTCGAACGCTTGAATACCCAAGCGGTGCAGCGTTGGCGCACGGTTCAACATGACGGGGTGCTCTTTGATCACCTCTTCCAAGATGTCCCACACCACGGCTGAGCCGGATTCAACTTCTTTCTTCGCAGCCTTGATGGTGGTCGCGATGCCCATGGCTTCGAGACGAGAGAAGATGAAGGGCTTGAACAACTCGAGCGCCATCAACTTGGGCAAACCGCACTGGTGCAGTTTCAAAGTGGGGCCCACGGTGATCACGGAACGGCCTGAGTAGTCGACGCGCTTGCCCAGCAAGTTTTGACGGAAACGACCGCTCTTACCTTTGATCATGTCAGCCAGTGACTTCAAGGCGCGCTTGTTGGCGCCTGTCATGGCCTTGCCGCGACGGCCGTTGTCCAGCAAGCTGTCCACGGCTTCTTGCAACATGCGCTTTTCGTTGCGGGCAATGATTTCAGGCGCCTTGAGCTCGAGCAAACGACGCAGACGGCTGTTGCGGTTGATCACGCGACGGTACAAGTCGTTCAAGTCGGACGTCGCAAAGCGACCGCCGTCCAACGGCACGAGTGGGCGCAAATCTGGTGGCAACACGGGCAAGACGGTCAACACCATCCACTCGGGCTTGATGCCAGACTTCTTGAACGCTTCCATCAATTTCAAACGCTTGGCGTTTTTCTTGATCTTGAGTTCAGAACCCGTCAGGTCGTTGCGCAGCTTCTCGATTTCGACATCGAGGTCGAGGCCTTCGAGCAAATCTTTGATGCCCTCAGCGCCCATCTTGGCGATGAATTCGTCACCGTACTCCACCACTTTGGCTTCGTAATCGTCTTCCGACATGATGGCGAATTTCTTCAAAGGGGTCATGCCGGGATCGGTCACCACATAGGCCTCGAAGTACAACACGCGTTCGATGTCACGCAGGGTCATGTCGAGCACGAGGCCCAAACGTGATGGCAATGACTTCAAGAACCAAATGTGGGCGCAAGGCGCTGCCAGGTCGATGTGACCCATGCGCTCGCGACGCACTTTGGTTTGTGTGACTTCAACGCCGCACTTCTCGCAAATGACGCCACGGTGCTTGAGGCGTTTGTATTTGCCGCACAAGCATTCGTAGTCTTTGATGGGGCCAAAAATCTTGGCGCAAAACAAACCATCGCGCTCGGGCTTGAAGGTACGGTAGTTGATGGTTTCTGGCTTTTTCACTTCGCCGAAAGACCACGAACGGATCTTCTCAGGAGAAGCCATGCCAATTTTGATGGCATCGAAATGCTCATCGGGCGTGAACTGCTTGAA
>JAIXRH010000072.1 GCA_027485285.1 Comamonadaceae bacterium
ACACGCTGCATGAGATCTCGCTCAGGATGAATGCCCAGATGGGTGGCTGCAGTTTGGTTGGACCACTCAATTTGTGCATTGGCATCAAGCATCACCACGCCGTTGGGCGAGGCTTGAATGGCCGAAAGAAAGTCTTTGAGACGCTGCTCACCCGCTGCGATGCTGCGTTCACGATCGCGCAAAAGTTTACGGGCTCGGTCTGAGAGCACGCCCCACCAGCCCGACATCTGGGGCGCCATGGCCAAATCGCCTTGGCGAAGCCAAGAGCGCACGCGGTAGCCGCGCCAGGCATCCACCAACACCCACAAGAGGCCTGCCAACAAGGCACCCGTCAGCAAATACACAGACTGCTGTTTCTCTCCCATCACTGCCCACGCATAACCGATGGCGGAACCAAAAACTAACAGGGAAAGAAACGAGAGAAAGCGACTGATCACAGGAACCTTGTGGAGGTTTTAGGGCTGATGCGTGATCCTATATCCTACGCCACGCACAGTCTCAACCATGCTGCCCGCTTCACCCAAGGCTTCGCGCAAACGTTTGACATGCACGTCGACCGTGCGCTCTTCGATGAACACGTGGTCGCCCCACACACGGTCCAACAACTGACTGCGGCTGTGCACACGCTCAGCATGGTGCATCAAATAGTTGAGCAATTTGAACTCTGTGGGTCCGAGCTTGATGCCGTGGTCATTGAAGCTGACGCGATGCGTCGAACCATCCAACTGCAAAGCACCAATGCGCACCACATCGCTGGCTTGCTCAGGTGCCCGACGACGCAGCACCGCACGAATGCGTGCCAACAATTCTTGGGTCGAGAACGGTTTGGTGATGTAGTCGTCTGCACCTGCATCGAGGCCCGCAATTTTGTCGGGCTCATCACCACGCGCGGTGAGCATGAGAATGGGCGTGGTCTTGGTGCGAGGGTCGGCACGCCAACGACGCGCCAACTCCAAGCCACTTTGACCGGGCAACATCCAATCCAACAAGATCACATCGGGCAGTACCTCGTCAATGTGGGCCTGCGCAGCGTTGCCATCGGCGGCCAACACGGCCAACATGCCGTGATGACGCAAATTCACCGAAATAAGCTCAGCAATCGCTGACTCATCTTCCACCACCAACACGCGTGCAATTTTCATCTTCCCAAAACCTTTTACTTGCTCATGGACGATTCCACATCAGCCAATGGGATGTGACGAACGTCTTCGCCCTTGACGATGTAGATGATGAATTCAGCAATGTTTTTCGAGTGGTCACCAATGCGCTCAATGGCTTTGGCAATGAACAACAAATCCAAGCTGGCAGAGATGGTGCGTGGGTCTTCCATCATGTAAGTGATGAGCTTGCGCACAAAACCGTCAAATTCTTTGTCAATGTCGTTGTCTTCACGCAAGATAGCCACCGCCATCGGCACGTCCAAACGCGCAAAGGCATCCAAGGCTTTGCGCAACAAGCCAGAGGCCATTTCAGCGGAAACGCGCAAATCAGAGGATGGCAAAGAGCGGGGTGCAGTTCCTTCGATGATGGACTTGACCATGCGGGCAATCTTGGCCGCTTCGTCACCCACGCGCTCAAGGTTGGCCGTGGTTTTAGACATCGCCATCAGCAAGCGCAAATCACCCGCTGTCGGTTGACGACGGCCAATGATGGAAGCGATTTCGCGGTCGATTTCAACTTCGAGGCTGTTGACTTTGTTTTCTGTCGCCAACACATCGTCAGCCGCTTCTGGGCTGAACTGAGACAAAGCGTAAACCGCTTGGCGAATTTGGGACTCCACCAAACCACCCAGCTCCATCACGTGTGAGGAGATGTTGTTGAGGTCGGCGTCGAATTGCGAGGACAGGTGTTTATCAGGCATGGGGTCTCCAATTAGCCGAAGCGGCCGGTGATGTAGTCTTCTGTGGCAGTTTTGTTGGGCTTGAAGAAGATTTGCTCTGTCTCACCAAATTCCACCAATTCGCCTAAATACATGTAGGCGGTGAAGTCGCTGCAACGCGCGGCTTGCTGCATGTTGTGGGTCACGATGGCGATGGTGTAGTCCGCCTTCAACTCATGCACCAACTCTTCCACCTTGCCTGTGGAAATCGGATCCAGCGCAGAGGTAGGCTCGTCCAACAACAACACAGATGGCTTCACAGCCACGCTGCGTGCAATGCACAAACGCTGCTGCTGACCGCCTGAGAGTGACAAACCGTTTTGACCCAACTTGTCTTTGACTTCGTTCCACAAAGCGGCCTTGCTCAACGCCCACTCGACGCGTTCGTCCATCTCTGTTTTACCGAGGTCTTCGTACAAACGCACGCCAAAGGCGATGTTGTCGTAAATGGTCATGGGGAACGGTGTGGGCTTTTGGAACACCATGCCAATGCGGGCACGCAGCAAGTTCAGGTCTTGCTTGGCATCCAAGATGTTTTGGCCGTAAAAATTGATCTCGCCTTCCGCACGTTGGCCTGGATACAAGCTGTACATGCGGTTCAAGGTACGCAACAAGGTGGACTTGCCGCAGCCGGATGGGCCAATGAACGCAGTGACTTTGCGCTCGGCAATGTCCATCGTCACATTTTTGAGGCCTTGGAACTTGCCGTAGAAAAAGTTCAGGTTGCGAACTTCGAGGGCGTTTTTTTGTACTGTTTGAGTTTCAGACATAGTTAGATTCCTGATTGAAATTAGGCGCTGACTTTTTCGCGGAAGAACACACGTGCCAAGATATTGAGCACGAGCACAGTCAAAGTGATCAACAAAGCACCGGCCCAAGCCAAGCGCACCCAGTTGTCATAAGGGCTCATGGCGAACTGGAAGATCACCACAGGCAAGTTGGCCATGGGCGCGCCCATGTTGGTGCTGAAGAACTGGTTGTTCAAGGCAGTGAACAGCAAAGGCGCTGTCTCGCCGCTGATGCGGGCCACGGCCAACAACACACCGGTCATCACGCCGCTCTTGGCGGCACGCAGGGTAATGAACGTAGAGACTTTCCAGCGCGGTGCGCCCAAGGCAAAAGCTGCTTCACGCAGACTGCCAGGCACCAAACGCAACATGTTTTCAGTGGTGCGCATGATCACAGGCACCGCAATGAGCGACAAAGCCAAGCTACCTGCGTAGCCTGAAAAGTTGCCCACTGTGGCCACCGCAATCGCGTAGACAAACAAGCCCAACACGATGGAAGGTGCTGACAACATGATGTCGGTCACAAAGCGGGTCAGCTCGGCAGTTTTGCTTTCGTCACCGTACTCGGTGAGGTAGACGCCAGCCAAAATGCCCACGGGCGTGGACACCACCACCGTCAAGCCCACAATCATCAAGCTGCCCAAGATGGCGTTGCGCAAACCTCCGCCTTCGGTGCCAGGTGCAGGCGTATCGCTGAACAACAGGTTGGCATCCATTCCGGCCAAGCCGTTGGAAAACAACACGAAAAGAATCCAAAGCAAGACGGTTAAACCCACAGCCATGGCCGACATAGAAAATGCCAAGCCCAAGGTGCTGACGATGCGACGCTTTGCGTAAAGTTGATTGTTCATTTCCATAAAAACCTCTTAATTGCCTTTGGCTTTTTCTGCACGCATGATCATCACCTTGGCAGCAGCCAACACCACAAAGGTGATGACGAACAGCAAGAAGCCAAGCGCAAACAAGGTGGAGAAATGCAGGTCTGCGGCCTCGCCAAACTCGTTGGCCAAGACGGACGCGATGGACGTGCCGGGAGAGAACAAGGAGGTGGGCATGCGGTTGGCGTTGCCAATCACAAACGTGACCGCCATGGTTTCACCCAGCGCACGGCCAAGACCCAACATGATGCCGCCGATCACACCTTTTTGTGTGTAGGGCAACACCACTTTGCGCACCACTTCCCATGTGGTGCAGCCCAAACCGTAAGCAGACTCACGCAAGATGGGCGGTGTGATTTCAAACACATCACGCATCACCGCAGCCACAAAAGGCAAGACCATGAAGGCCAATACCACGCCAGCGGCCAAGATGCCCATGCCGTTGGTCGCACCACCAAACAGCCAACCCACCAGAGGCATGCCACCCAGAATTTCTTTCAGTGGCACTTGCACAAAATCGGCAAACAAAGGTGCGAACACAAACAAACCAAACATGCCGTAAATGATCGAGGGCACAGCTGCCAACAATTCAATCGACGTGCCCAAAGGACGCCGCAGCCAAGTGGGGCAAGTCTCCGTCAAAAAGACGGCCACACCAAAGGCCAGTGGCACAGCAAGCAACAAGGCAATCCCTGCGCTCACCACAGTGCCGACGATCGAGATGGCAGCACCAAATTCAGAATTGACGATGTCCCATTCGACACGCCACAAAAAATGAAACCCAAATTTTTGAAACGTGGGCCATGCATTCACAAACAAGGAAATGATGATGCCCAACAAGGCTGCCAACACAATCAATGAAAAAGATTGCGTGACGCGATGAAAAATAGAATCTTGTATGCGCTGCGTCTTAGCAACCGCCACCATGCCTGCACTGACGGCTTGGCCAGATTCTTCTTGCAGTAAATTTTGTGAGCTCATGACAGACCCTAGACTCAATGAAACAACCTACTTCTTAAAAACCAAAATTCCGCCGGCTTTGAAACCAAGGCCGACGGAATTGAGTCGCTCAATTCAAATTACTTTTGAATTTGTGTCCACACTTTGGCGCGGATAGCCGTCGTCAAAGAATCAGGCAATGCCACGTAGTCGAGGTCAGCGGCCATTTTCTTGCCGTTGGTGAATGACCAATCAAAAAACTTCAGGGCTTCAGCAGCAGCTGCTTTGTCAGCAGGTTGCTTGTACATCAAGATGAACGAAGCTGTGCTGATAGGCCAGCTGTTGGCGCCCTTGGCGTTGACCATGGACACGCCCATGCCAGGCACGCTGAACCAGTCAGCGCCCGCAGCAGCAGCAGCAAATGTCAAATCATCAGGCGAAACATAAGCGCCGTTTGCGTTTTGAATTTGCATGAAGTTCATGTTGTTTTTCTTGACGTAGGCATACTCAACGTAACCGATGGAGCCTTTGACGCGGTTCACGTTGGCTGCAACGCCTTCGTTACCTTTGCCGCCCACGGACGAAGCAGCTGGCCACTTCACAGCGGCGCCCTTGCCAACGCTGTCGGCCCAGTCTTTGCTTACGGCGGTCAAGTAGTCGGTGAAGTTGAAGGTGGTGCCAGAGCCGTCAGCGCGGTGCACCACGGTGATGGCTTGGTCAGGCAATTTTTTACCTGGGTTCAAGGCGGCGATTTTTGGATCGTTGAAGTTGCTGATCTTGCCCATGAACATCTCAGCCAACACGGGGCCTGTGATGCGCAATTCGCCTGGCTTGAAGCCATCCAAGTTCAAGACGGGCACAGTGCCGCCAATGATCATTGGGAACTGAACCAAGCCGTCTTTTTCCAAGTCATCACCAGACATGGGCGCGTCAGTCGCACCGAAAGTCACGGTCTTGGCACGAATTTGACGGATACCGCCCGAAGAACCGATCGATTGGTAGTTCAAGCTGTTGCCAGTGGCGGCCTTGTAGCCTTCAGCCCACTTGACGTAAACAGGGTATGGGAAAGAAGCGCCTGCGCCAGTGATTTCGGCAGCAAAGGCTGAACCCATAGCCAAAGTGGCCATTGCGGCAGCGGCTACGGATTTGATGAATGCGCGTTTGGTGTTCATGAAAGTCCTAAATAAGGTTGGAAGAGATTGAACTTTAACCAGGCTTTATGACGGATATGTGACAAATATGACAGTTTAATGTTCAATAATTCAAGTATTATTGAAACATGAACACTTTGAAGACTTCTGAAATTGAAACGGTCGAAGCCTTGGCTGCCTTGGCGCAAACCCAACGATTACGGGCCTTCCGTGCTTTGGTGGTGGCAGGCGCAGAGGGCTTGACGCCCAGCACGCTTGCCACCTTGCTGCAAATCGCACCAAGTGCTTTGTCGTTTCACCTCAAGGCCTTGAGCCATGCAGGCTTGGTCAGCGCGCAGTCCAGCGGCCGCAACCTGATTTACCGCGCCGAATTTGCCCGCATGAACCAATTGCTGACCTACCTCACCCAAGACTGCTGCCAAGGCCAGTCGTGCGCCGTGGTGCCTGAAACGGCCAACACCTGCTGTTAACTTTTTAACGTCTTTGACCAAGGAACTCACCATGACCACACTCAATGTTCTCTTTCTGTGCACCCACAACTCCGCACGCAGCATCTTGGCTGAAGCCTTGCTCAACCACATCTCTCAGGGTGCGAGTGGCACGCACTTCAAAGCCTTCTCAGCTGGCAGCAGCCCGCGCGAGAACCAGCAACCCAACCCCCTCGCCCTCAAAGTGTTGCAATCAGCAGGCATTGCCACCGACGATTTGCGCAGCAAAAACTGGGACGAATTTGCGCTGCCCGATGCACCACACATGGACTTGGTCATCACCGTGTGCGACAACGCTGCAGGCGAGGTGTGCCCCTATTGGCCGGGTCAACCCGCCACCGCCCATTGGGGCTACCCAGACCCATCAGAGGCACAAGGCACAGACGAAGAACGTTTGGCGGCCTTTCGCAACACGCTCTACATGATTCAAAAGCGCCTACAAATCTTGGTGGACTTGCCCGCCGACAAATTGCAGAAAACCATGTTGCAACACACCGCCCGAGAAATCAGCAAGGACCACGCATGAACTTCTTTGAACGCTACCTCACCGCTTGGGTGGCCCTGTGCATCGTGGTTGGCATTGCGCTGGGGCAGTGGCAACCTGAGCTGTTTCAAGCCATCGGCCAGCTGGAGTACGCGCAAGTCAACTTGCCTGTGGGTTTGCTGATTTGGGTGATGATCATTCCCATGCTGGTGAAGGTCGACTTTGGCGCTTTGCACGAGGTGCGTCAGCACATCAAAGGCATCGGCGTCACCTTGTTTGTCAACTGGGTCGTCAAGCCGTTCTCGATGGCGCTGCTGGGTTGGTTTTTCATTCGTTACTTGTTTGCGCCGCTGTTGCCTGCAGACCAAATTGACAGCTACATCGCAGGCCTCATTTTGTTGGCCGCTGCGCCCTGCACCGCCATGGTGTTTGTGTGGAGCCGCCTGACCCATGGCCATCCTTTGTTCACCCTGTCGCAAGTGGCCTTGAACGACGCCATCATGGTGGTGGCGTTTGCACCGCTGGTGGCATTCTTGTTGGGCCTCTCAGCCATCATCGTCCCGTGGGACACGCTCATCACGTCGGTGGTTTTGTACATCATCGTGCCAGTGGTGTTGGCACAGCTGATTCGCAAAGCCTTGCTCGCGCAAGGTGAGGCGAAGTTTGAAGCCGTCATGGCCCTCATTGGCCCGTGGTCCATCGCGGCCTTGCTGGCGACACTGGTGTTGTTGTTTGCGTTTCAAGGCGAGGCGATTTTGAAGCAGCCCTTGGTCATTGCGCTGCTGGCAGTGCCCATCCTCATTCAAGTGTTGTTCAACTCGGCCTTGGCTTATTACCTCAACCGCGCCGTGGGTGAAGCCCACAACGTGGCCGGCCCTTCAGCACTGATTGGCGCGTCCAACTTCTTCGAGTTGGCGGTGGCCGCCGCCATCAGCTTGTTTGGGTTTGAATCAGGCGCAGCTCTGGCCACGGTGGTGGGCGTGTTGATTGAAGTGCCCATCATGTTGCTGGTGGTGAATGTGGTGAATCGCAGCAAGGGCTGGTACGAACGCGGCGCGGCTGAATGACCTCAGGCCCCCGAAGGTTGCCGCCGGTTTTTAGAATGAGGCATGCGTTTTTTCATTAATGCCCTTGGTTTTCAATCCGCTTGGTGGGCCTGCATCGCTGGCATTGGCCTTGGGTTAGAGATTCCTGCCTTGGTCTATTGCGTGGTGTTGGCCGGCCTGCACCTGGCCTTTGCTGCGCAACCCTTGGCAGAAGTCAAGCTTGCGGCCATTGCCTTGTTCACGGGTGTGTTGGCGGACACACTTTTACAAATGTTCAACGTCATCAGTTTTTACGGCTGGGCTCTTGGCCCCGTGAGCCCGTTTTGGCTCTGGCTGCTGTGGGTCTTGTTTGCGATGACCTTGAACGCTTCCTTGTCATTTCTACAAAAGCTGCCACTTGGGTGGTCCGCGGTGGCAGGGCTGGCCTTTGGCCCCTTGACCTACTATGCTGGGGCACAACTTGGCGCGGCATCTTTTGACGGCTCGCTTGTTCATCTCGCTGCACTCGCTTTGACTTGGATGATCGCGCTGCCCTTCTTGGTCCACATGGCCAAACAACTCTTCACTACCCCACAAGGTCTCACATGATGAATCGTCGAAAGCTTTTACTGAGTGGCATGGCCAGCACGGCCGTTGTCGCCAATCTGAGTGGTTGCGCAAGCCCATCGATTGATGAGTTTGCAGGCCAAAAGCCAGTGCTCGACTTACGCACTTATTTCAACGGCATGGTGGACGCTTGGGGTATCTTCACCGACCGCAACGGCAAAGTGGTCAAGCGTTTCACGGTCGAGATGAAGTGTGAATGGCAAAACGACCAAGGCATCTTGGATGAAGACTTTGTGTACGCCGACGGCACCAAAGAAAAACGCGTGTGGAAACTCACTGACAAAGGCAATGGCGCCTACGTGGGCACTGCGGGTGACGTGGTGGGCTTGGCCGAAGGCCAGACCAAAGGCAACGCCTTCAATTGGCGCTACACGCTGGCACTGCCCGTGGAAGGCACTGTGCTCAACGTGCAAATGGACGACTGGATGTACTTGATGAATGACCGCGTCATGCTCAACAAGGCACGCATGACCAAGCTGGGCATTCACTTGGGCGATGTGACCCTCTCATTCACACGCAGGACATGAGCACCATGCGTTGGCACGCATTCTTCATGGGCGCTGTGTGGTTGCTAGCTTCGGTGTTTGCCACCGCCAACGAGTTGTCAGACAAATTGAAATCGGCTGACCACGTGCTGCTGATGCGCCACGCCTTGGCCCCCGGCGTCGGTGACCCTGCCCACTACACCTTGGACGATTGCAAAACACAGCGCAACCTCAACGACGAAGGCCGCAAACAGTCACAGGCCGCGGGCCAATGGCTCAAGCAACAAGGCGTCACAACTGCCGATGTTCAGTCCAGTGCGTGGTGTCGATGCAAAGACACAGCGGCTTTATTAGGTTTTGGTGGGTTCACCGTCGAACCTACATTGGGTTCGTTTTTTGATGAGATGCACAAAGGCAAAGCGCAAAACCAAAAGCTGGAAAAGTTCGTTGCCAGCCGACTCAAAACCAAGGGCAGCAAAGCACTCATCTTGGTGACCCACCATGTGAACATTCATGAATTCACTGGCGAGAACATCGGGTCGGGTGACATGGTGTTGGCCAAAGTGGACGCCAATGGCAAGGTGGTTTCCTACACCCTGATTCCCATATCCCGCCAGCGACAGTGAGGGACGGGTGCGCGCTCACCAATCAATCGATTTGCCCATGTAATCCACATAGTGCGCACCTGACTTGGGTGTGAGTGCCTTCAAAGCCGCCAGCATGCCAGCCACAGACTCGGCGGGATCCAACAAATGAGGCACTGAGTTGGCGAAAGCTTTTGACAAATTGGACCTGACCGTGCCAGGCTGCAAAGCCACCACACGCAGCTCGGCATTTTTTCTCTGCAACTCAATGGCTGCTGTTTGCAGCAACATGTTCAAGGCGGCCTTGGCGGCGCGGTAACCATACCAGCCCCCCTTGGTGTTGTCTGAAATGCTGCCCACACGCGCCGACAGCTTGGCATACACCGAAGGGCCAGTCGCCAACAAAGGCGCAAAGTGTTTGAGCACCAACACGGGAGCCACTGCGTTGATGTGAAAATTTCGCATCAACACTTCTTCACGCAAGCTGGCCAATGATTTTTCAGGTCCCACGCCATCGATGGTCAAGGCGCCTGTCGCGTCAATGATGAAGTGAAACGGGCCTGAGGCACGACACACCTCGGCTTGGGCCTGAATGGACGACGCGTTCAACAAATCGAAACCCGGCGACAAAGAACGCGACACGAGTTCCACATGGGTGCAGCGTGGGTCGGCTTGAAAGGCCGCCACAAAAGCGCCACCAATCGCCCCGGTGGCCCCGATGACCAGCGCTTTGTAGTCGGTCTCCAACAGGGTCATTGGCACCTCAAAAGGACATGTGCAACTGGAACACAGAGTTGGGCGCTTTGGGCATGAACGGCGTGGGCAAGGGTTTGAACTTGAAACGCCCCATTTCCTGCGCGTACGACTTGACTTCCACCAAGGCGTAGTCAACAAAGTCTGCCAAGGTGAAATTGCCCAGCGTGTCTTTCACTATTTGCTCAAGCCCCAACTCGTAGCTGGCCAATTCCACGGGCCCAGCCTCATCAGACGGAGACGCGTCAGCAGACAGGGACGCGTCAGCAGAGGTGCTTTCAAACACAGCCGCAATGTCCCACACCGAGAGCAAGGACACATCCCCGCGAATCATGTAGCCACCCCCCGGCCCTTTCATGGCCGTCACGATGTCGTGCGCCTTGAGGGGCTTGAGGATGTTTTCCAAATACGAAATGGACAAGCCCAATCTGGGCGACAACTCTGTGGTGGTCACGTACCCCAGACTTCTTTGGCTGGCAAGAAACACACAGACCTCAATGGCGTTGATGGTTTTCTTTGAAATCATGGCAAAACTCCTGTTGCGTAGGATTTTGCGACATTCATCTACGCAAACCAAGCTATTTTTTGATAAATATCAATATTTCGGCGTATTATCTACGCAACTTCTACTCAAAGGTGAGCATCTTGGCACTTCCTACTTCGCCTGCAGGCCCGCTGTACCGCATCGGTGCGGTGTCTCACACCACGGGCATCCCCGTGTCGACCCTGCGCATCTGGGAAACGCGCTACGGCGCGTTCAGTCCCATCAAGACCGAGGGCAAGCAACGGTTATTTGCAGAACACGACATGTCTAAGGCTCTTTTGCTCAAACAGTTATCGCTCAACGGCCACGGCATCAGCACCATTGCCAACCTCGACTTGGAGCAGCTGCGGCGCATGAGCAATCTGCCGCACAACAGACCCCACAGTTTGGCCGCACCCGGCCAGCCCGTGTCCATCGCGGTGGTGGGGCTGGGCATGGCCAACCGCATTGAATCTCAAAAATTTGCGGCGGGCTTGAAGCAGAATCAAATCAAGGTCACCGACGTGTTGGCTGACTTGGCCGCCGCCGCGCTGGCCGAATTGGCGCAACAACCGCAGGTGCTCTTGGTCAAAGTCAACACCTTACAAACCGGGGTGCACACCGACCTTCAGACGCTGATTCACAAACACAAGTTTGCGCAAACCATCGTCATCTACAACTTTGCAACGGATGCCGTCGTTCAGGCCATGAAGTACTCCGGTTTGATCGTGCGACGCGAGCCCATCTCGGACATCGAACTGGCGGAGTTGCTGCAATCGGTGTTGTTTGTGGACCCTGTGCGTGCGCAAGAGTTTGGAACATCGGGCGGCGTCATCGCGGGTCGAAAATATTCAGACGCCACCCTGAGCCGCGTGGCTGGCATTTCCACCAACGTGCTGTGCGAGTGCCCCCGCCATGTGGCCGAGCTGATTGCGCAGCTGGCCAGCTTTGAACAATACAGCCAAGAGTGCCTGAATCGAAACGCCGAAGATGCGCATCTGCATGCTTACCTGCGCTCTATCTCGGGCTCGGCACGTTCGCTGTTTGAAAACGCTTTGGAAAAAATAGCGCACCACGAAGGCATTGATTTGAGCGAGGGTGCGCCCTAAGCCGCTTGCAGCGTCTGCAACCACAAGCGATCGATGTCGCTGAGCTTTGTTTTGTCAAATTCGGCCTCGTGTTCCCAGTAGCGCCCCGAAGGCACCATGTAGCCCAACGCTTGCTCTGCCTGCAACACGCGTGACACGACCGCGGTGTCAAGCCGCTGGTTTTGGCGGTTCAACATGTCTTGGCACAGGGGCTGGCTGGCAAGCTCGACCATGGAGACACGCGGAAACAACAGGCGCGACTCGGGAAGCTGCGACAAATTCACCACCGCGCAGTTGTGTGCGTGTGCAAACGACAGGAAGCGAACGGACTTTGCCTCCAACGACTGCAAGGTCACATCCACACGCAAAGGGTCTGGCGTGCCTTGGCCATAAAAATGGCTCGTCTCGCCAGCGCCCGTGGCATAGACCATGTCACACCCCAAAAACGCCAGAATGTCTGGCTTCAAGGCGCCCAAGGCCCAGTAACCCGTGGTGAAGGCCATGGTGCCACCGGCATACACAAAGCCACCAAAACTATTTTGCTGCGGCACAAACTCAGAGGCGGCAATCAAGCGCTGATGGGGCAACAAGGGCTCAGGGGGCAAGCGATTGGCGGCGAAGTCTTCTGGGTAAACCAAGTAGTCCCAATCGGGCGTGATTTGCCAAGCGTTGTTGATGACCACACGCGATGTGAAAACAGACAGGTCCCAGTTTTTCGCCAGCACCGCGTCTGGCGCACTGCCAAGCACCAACACAATTTTCAAACCATTTGCCACGCTGTTTTCCCTTTCATGGAAAGCCTTCTCACTTTTGCGAGGGGCTGATCTTGCCAGACAAATATGAATGTCATGGGGCAAGCGGGCTGGATCCGCCGATAGCCATTGCGCGCCCAAGGTTGGTGGGCGTTCATAGAATCAAAGCATGACGCTCACCACCCTTGCACGCAACGTCTTAGGTACGGCACTTGTGCCCTGCTCTTACGACCCACTCACTGGCTACTACCGCGATGGTTGTTGCCACACCGATGCGCACGACCACGGCAGCCATGTGGTGTGCGCCAAAGTCACACAAGCCTTCCTAGATTTTTCATTGCAAAAAGGCAATGACCTCATCACCCCCAGACCTGACTACCGCTTTGTCGGCCTCAAAGCGGGCGACCGTTGGTGCTTGTGCGCCATGCGCTGGCGCGAAGCCTTGGATGCCGGTGTAGCACCGCCCGTGGTGCTAGAGTGCACCCACGCCAAAGCGCTTGAGTTTGTGACGCTGGAGCAACTTCAGTCATGCGCTTAAACACCGTCACCCGCCTCGCCTTGTGCGTTGGGCTTTTATGGATGCAATCGGCCATGGCCACCGAAGAACCTCACTACGACGTGCGCATCTCACAAGGCCCCTTCGAGCTGCGGCACTACGCGCCGACCTTGGTCGCCGAAACTGTGGTGGACGGCGACCTGGACGCCGCATCTGGCAAAGGCTTTCGCTTGATTGCCGATTACATCTTTGGCAACAACCGTGCTGCGGGCTCCCAGCAAGCCGCCAAAATTGCCATGACCGCGCCTGTGACGATGGAGCCCCAATCTTCAAAGATTGCCATGACAGCGCCCGTCACCATCGAGCCGCAATCGGGCAACACCGCGATGGCCGAGGCCACCCAATGGCGCATGCACTTTGTGATGCCCAGCCAATACACCCTGGCCAACATCCCCAAGCCCAACAACAGTGCGGTGACCTTGCGCGAACTACCGCGCAAATACTTTGTGGTGTACCGCTACTCAGGCTTTAACACCTTGGCACGGGTGCAAGAAAAAACCAACGACGCCTTGGCGTGGGCCCAGCAGCAATCACTCAAGGTCGTGGGCACGCCGCAGCTGTCACGCTACGACCCACCTTGGACACTGCCCATGTTCAGGCGCAACGAAATCATGGTGGAGGTGGCTGCGCCATGACAGCCCAGCTTCCCCTGTCACTCAGGGCTTGCGTCGAGCTGCGCGATCTGCACCTGCACACAGACATTGGCAGCTATGGCCCCCACGAGGTCGTGCCCGATGCACATGTCCTTGACCTCACCCTGTGGCTCGCGCCAGCCTTGGTGCTGATCGCCCAAGACGGCATGGCCCATGTGTTTGACTACGACCCCTTGGTGGTCGAGATCGACCGTCTCGCTGCGGATGGCCATTACGACACCCAAGAGCGCTTGGTCACGCGCATCGTGCACGCGTGTGCGGCTTGCTCTGAAATTGAGGCGGTCGACATTGCTTTGCGCAAATCGCCCGTGCGCCAAGGTTCGGGCTCGCTGGGCGTGCGCGTGTCGGTGGATGCCCACACGCTGAACAGCCTGCGCTGAGCCACAAAAAGAAAACCGCCCGAAGGCGGTCAGTCATTCATGCGAGGCATTGATTGCTATTTGGCAACTCTTTTGGATTTGTAATCTGCAATCGATTTTTTCAGATCGCGCAGTTCTTCACAGGAAAACAAGCAAGCTTTGTCTAACCTCGCCAAGATTTTTTCTGCGCTTTCAAGATCGTTTTTCATCAACAAAAGCTCGCCGTAATACTCCAACGCGCCTTTGTGTGCGGGTTCAATTTTGAGAGCGGCCAAGTAGTAAGTCTCGCTCGCCACGAGATCAGGAGGATTTTTAAGCCTGAATGAGTAACCGATGAGGTTATTCCAATCGGCAGAATCTTTCTGATTAGCCGACTGAAGAACTTGGATCGCCTGCTCGTACTTGCCGGCTTTGATTTCTTGCTTGGCTTGTGCGAGCCATGAAGGTGCCGACACAGAGGGCGATGAGTCCGCTGCAAAAGACACGTGGAGAAAACCAAGCGTCACTGCTGCACACACGATTTTAAAAATCTTTGTTTTCATACGTTATTGCCTCATGAACATGAAGAATCGGGGCGGGCCACGGCAGTCAAATAGGTGCATTGACTGCTGCAAAACTTAAAGCTTCGCCACTTTCCAAGCGCCTTCTGAGCGGCCGTCACCTGTCTTGTCGCCTGGCTTGACATCTTTTGTCCAAAAGTAAAGCGGCAAGCCCTTATAGGCCAATTGCTTTTTTCCGTCATCGCGCGTGATCACGCTGTAGTCACCCGAGGCTTGTGCATTGGCTTCCACCAACAGCGGTGGCCAGTTGATGGCGCACTGGGCGTTGCACACAGACTTGCCAGAGCCCACGCCGTCTTTGGCGAAGGTGTACAGCGTCATGTGGTTGGTACCGACCAACACACCGTCGTTGACTTGGGTGTAAGAGGTGCCGCCCATCCAAGTGGCGCAAGCGGACACGGCCAATATGGAGACAGAAGCGATCAAAAGACGTAGAAGACGTGACATAAATTTCCCTTTATTCGACAAAAGATATTGCCCAATTCACTTTAACTGAATTTGATGTCAGACCACAGGCACTTGCTGCCAGTCCGTGGTGTAGCTGGGGGATTTGTGGTTTTGGTTCATCTGCCAAGTCTTGAACGCCCCCTGCGTCGACACCTTGACCGTGCCGCGCCCGTAGCGTTTGTTCAGGCCATCGATCACCGCCATCAAGTGGCTGGGCGGGGCTTGTGCAGGTTCTAGCCAATCCGTTTGGTGCGTGGTGACAGACGAAATATCGCTGAGCATGATGCCGGCTTTTTTGTAACCATAGCCCTCTTTGAACAAACGGCTCACCAAATAATCGGCCCAGCGGTTGACCACCAAACTGTCTTGCGTGGGCTGCGGCAGCGGCAAGGTGAACGACGGGTTGTACTGAGGCTGGTCTGGGCGAAAACGGTTGGTGCGCAAAAACACATGAATGGCCCCAGCGTGCGAACCCTGCGCGCGCAGCTTGACGCAGGCGTTGGCTGCAAAGGTGCTCATGGCGTCTTGCAGCATCGCCAGCTCGTGGACAGTTTGGCCGAAGGATCGGCTGCACACAATTTGCTGCTTGTCGGGCGCCATGTCTTGCAGCGCGAGGCAAGCAATACCCTGCAACTCGCGCTGCGTTTTCTCCAACACCACGCCGAAGTCGGCACGCAAGGTGGGCGTGTGTGCACCGCGCAAATCAGCGGCGGTGTGAATGTTGTGTTGAGCCAACCGCGCGCTGAGGCGCGGGCCCACACCCCACACCTCGCCCACCTCAATTTGACCCAAAATGCGCGCTTGCTGGGCGTCGCTCAAGTCGTTGTAATTAAACACACCTTTGGACCTCGGGTGCTTCTTGGCGATGTGGTTGGACAGCTTGGCCAAAGTCTTGGTCGGGCCAATGCCCACGCACACTGGAATGCCGGTCCAAGCCATCACACGGTCACGCATTTGGTAGCTCAGGGCTTTGAGCTGGGGCATGCCCGTGAGGTCGACAAAACACTCGTCGATCGAGTACACCTCATGCTGCGGCGCGTAGTCAGCCAAGATAGACATGACGCGGTTGGACATGTCTGCGTACAAGGCGTAGTTGGAGCTCAGGGCCACCACGCCTTGCGCTTTGGCCTGTGGCGCGTATTCAAACCACGGCTGGCCCATGCGCACGCCCAAGGCCTTGGCCTCGTTGGAGCGCGACACCGCACAGCCGTCGTTGTTGGACAGCACCACCACGGGCACGCCCTTCAAATCGGGGCGAAACAAGCGCTCGCAACTGACGTAAAAGTTGTTGCAATCGACCAAGGCAATTTGCGCGGGCATGGGGGTCAGGGTGTTGCGGACTTACAGCGCGGATGGCGCAACCGGCTCCACCACCGCTGTTTTCAGCATGATGGGCCGCACCAAAATTTTGTAGCTGTCCAAATCAAACTCACGCGGTGCGGCGTCGCTCAACGTCACGGCTTGGTCCAGGTGACAAGGCGACAAAGCCCGCGAGCACTGCGTGCCCAAATAACACCAGTTGTTCACACGGTGGCGCTGCACCCAAGTGCCCGAGGTTTCCACCACATCCACCGCACCTGCAAAAGGCCACACCTCAACCTGCGAATCACACAAGGCCGAAAACAATCGCGCGTCGTGGATGCCGCGCTCTTCTTGCCCCACGCACACGCCCAAACAGGTTTTGATTTGCACCCCAAAGCAGCCACGTCGACCGGCGGGCTCAAGCCCCAACACCGACAAACACAAGTGGTGCTGCTCGGCCAAGGCTCTGAGTTTGGTAGCCGCTGCATGCGGCGATGCAAACAAACCATACAGCGCAGGCGTGCTGCCCAGGTTGACCGACTTGCTGTCCACCACCTCGGGTACCAAGCCAGCGGGCGACTGCACCAAGCGGATCGAACACAAGCTGCGAATACGACGCAGCCGCTGGTTGAACAGCGGGTTGTCGGTTTTGATCATGCGCGACTCCAGCAGCAAAGCGCCCATCTCACCCGCGGTTTCAATGAAGTCAATGCGACGCGTTTGCGCCACCATGCGGGCCTCGTCGGGTGCGCGCAAGTGGCTCATGACGCGGCTGCGAATGTCCACACTTTTGCCGATGTACAAAGGCAGCGGGCTGTCGCCACGAAAAATGTACACCCCCGCGCCGCGTGGCAGCGCAGCCAAACTGTCGGGGTCAATCTGGTGGGTCAGCACAGTTTGTGGATGTTGTGGGTCACCACGCCCCACACCACGAAGTCGTCTTCTTCTTTGATGCGTCGGGGTTCGTAACTTGGGTTTTCAGCCATCAGCTGCACCACGCCCGCACGTCGGTGCAAGCGCTTGACTGTGAACTCGTTGTTGAGCTGTGCCACCACAATGTGGTTGTGCTTGGGGTCTATGCTGCGGTCGACCAACAGGGCGTCACCCTCATAAATGCCAACCCCCGTCATCGAATCGCCCTTGACACGAAACACATAGGTGGCCGCTTTGTTGCGAATCAAATGTTGGTTCAAGTCAATACGCTCTTCGGTGTGATCGGCCGCTGGCGACGGAAACCCCGCAGGCACCAACCAGCCGCACACATCCAGCCACAAGCTGCCCACATCTAGGGGCAAAATAGGATGGGAGAGTTCTTTTAAATGTGACATTTGCTTATAATACTGTACAAATAAACAGCCCATTTACTTCTCTGTTTTCCACACCATGCCAAAACTCAATCCCGCAGATGTGCAGCACGCCCTGGCCTCCCTCACCGGATGGTCGCTAGACACCGACGCACAGCACCAGCCGCCCTGCCTTCACAAAAGCTGGAAGCTGCCCAGCTTTGACGCTGCGGTGGCGCGGTTCAACCAAATCGCCCAGCTGGCCAAAGAACAAGACCACCACCCCGAAGTGCTGTCGCGCTACACGCACTTGCATGTGCGCGTCTGGACCCACGATGTGTCAGGTCTGACGGACAAAGATTTCAAACTGGCCCACAGCATTGATGTGCTTTTTGCAGAAACACACCCATGAAAGAACTGCCCCGTGCCGCAGAAACAAAGCTTCAAAGGTAACAAACAAAGCCTGCCCAGCAAGCCTTGCAAAACCTGCGGGCGTGACATGACGTGGCGCAAAGCGTGGGCCAAAAACTGGGAGCAGGTGCTGTACTGCTCGGACGCCTGCCGCAAAAACAAATCGACTACGCCCCCATGAGCTATGCGCTGGTTTGGTTCAAGCGTGACCTGCGCTGGCAAGACCACGCGGCATTGGCCCGCGCCGCGCAGCAGGGGCCAGTGCGCTGCATTTACGTGGTCGAGCCCGAGCTGTGGTTGCAACCCGACGCCGCCTTGCAGCACTTTGAGTTTGTGCGTGAATCGCTGCACGCGCTGGATGCTGAGCTGCGTTTGCAGGGCGGCTGCGTGGAAGTGCACACGGGTGAGCTGCCCGACGTGTTGAACCGCATTTGGCAAGAAGCGCCTTTTCGCTCACTGCATGCCCACCAAGAAACCGGCAATGGCTTTACTTACGCGCGTGATCTGAAGGTAGGAACTTGGTGCAAAACCCACGGTGTGGGATGGCACGAGACGCCACAGTTTGGGGTGGTGCGTGGGCTGAAAAACCGCAACCTGTGGCAGCCCGCTTGGGAACGGCACATGGCTGAGCCTGTGCAGGATGTGGGCGAGTTGCGGTTTTGGCAATCACACACCGTGCGCCGCGCTTGGTGCAGCCCGTCGCAGATGACGGCCCCCGCGCACCTGCAACACAACCCGCCTTTGCGCCAGCGCGGCGGTCGCCCCTTGGCCCTCGCCACGCTGCACAGTTTTTTACATGCCCGCAGCTTGGGCTATCGCGGCGGTATTTCGTCGCCGTTGTCAGCCCCCGATGCGTGTTCACGCTTGTCGGCCTATTTAGCTTGGGGCTGCATCAGCATGCGGGAGGTGGTGCAACACACACGTGCTCACATCGCCCAGTTGCCACCCAGCGCCAGTCGCCACCGTGCTGGATTGACGGGCTTCATCAGCCGCTTGTATTGGCACTGCCACTTCATCCAAAAGTTAGAGAGTGAGCCCGCCATCGAGTGGCACAACATGCACCGTGGTTACGACGGTTTGCGCGAACACGATTTCAACGAAGCGCACTTTGAAGCCCTCAAAGCCGCCCGCACCGGCTGGCCCATGGTGGACGCGTGCGTGACCATGTTGCGCGAAACGGGTTGGCTGAACTTTCGCATGCGCGCCATGTTGGTGTCGGTCGCCGCCTACCCGCTGTGGCTGCACTGGCGGCCCGTGGGCGAGTGGCTGGCCACGCAGTTTTTAGATTACGAGCCCGGCATCCACTGGAGCCAACTGCAAATGCAATCGGGCACCACAGGCATCAACACCACGCGCGTGTACAACCCCATCAAACAAGCGCAAGACCACGACCCGCACGGCCGCTTTGTTCGCCAGTGGCTGCCCGAGTTGCGCAAGGTGTCTGACGCTTGGCTGTTTGAACCATGGCTCATGCCGCACACCATGCAGGCGCACCTCGGCGTTTTTGTCGGCCATGACGTGGGCAGCCACGCAGGCGGCGCTTTGGTTCAGCCCGTGGTCGACCTGACCCAAGCCACACGCGAGGCCAAACAGCTGCTGCACAGCCGACGACAAACCGACGAGGTCAAAGCGGCTAAAAAAGCGGTGATCGACAAACACGCCTCGCGTCAAAACTGGGGCACACGGGCAGGCCCTCGCCGCACCCCTTCACGCAAAGCGACACGCGCCGCCACCGACAACACCCAAGCTGCCAAAGCGCAACTTGGTTTCGATTTTTAAAAAGCCCACATGACCACACACCGCCAACGCCTCATCCTCATCTTGGGCGATCAACTCGACGAAGACGCCTCCGCCCTGAGCGACTTCGACCCTGCACACGACACGCTGTGGATGGCCGAGGTGATGGAAGAGTCCACACACATTCCCTCGTCCAAACAACGCACCACGGTTTTTTTGAGCGCCATGCGTCACTTCGCAGCGCACCTGCGAGCGCGCGACTGGCCACTCATTTACAGCCAGCTCGATGACCCACACAACACGGGCACGCTGGCGGGTGAATTGGCCAAAGCCATCGCCCAAATCAAGCCCCAACAACTGGTGATGACTGCCCCCGGAGACTGGCGCGTACTGCAAAGCCTGCGCGCTGTGGCGCAGCAACATGATGTGCCACTGGAAATCAAAGACGACACACACTTCTTCAGCACCGTGCGTGACTTTGCCGCCCATGCCGAGGGACGCAAACAGCTGCGCCTTGAATACTTTTACCGTGAGCTGCGCCAGAAAAACGGCATCCTGATGGAAGGCAAAAAGCCCATCGGCGGTCAATGGAACTTTGATGCCGACAACCGAGGCAGCTTTGGCAAGCAAGGCCCGGGCATGTTGCCCGCCCCCACACGCGTCGCGCCCGACGACATCACCCAAGCGGTGATGGCCATGGTCAACGACCAACTGGCGCACCACCCCGGCTCGATTGCCCAATTTGGTTGGCCCGTCACACGCGCACAGGCCTTGGTCGCGCTGGATGAATTCATCACCCACCGGCTGCCCAGTTACGGGCTGTACCAAGACGCGATGTGGGAAGGCGAAGTGTGGCTGTACCACTCTCACCTGTCGAGCGCATTGAACTTAAAGCTGCTCAACCCACGCGAGGTGTTGGCGGCGGCTGAAGCAGCGTTTCACAACGGCCACGCGCCGCTGCAAGCGGTGGAGGGTTTTGTTCGCCAAATTTTGGGCTGGCGTGAATACGTGCGCGGCATTTACTGGACGCACATGCCCGAGTACGCCGAAGGCAACGCACAACAAGCGCACGCGCCACTGCCCGCGTTTTACTGGACCGGCCACACCGACATGGCGTGCTTGCGCGATGCCATCACACAAACCCTGCAACACGGCTACGCCCACCACATCCAACGTTTGATGGTCACCGGTCTTTACGCTTTGCTCTTGGGTGTGGCGCCCAAGCAAGTGCACCAGTGGTACCTCGGCGTGTACGTGGATGCCGTGGAATGGGTGGAGCTGCCCAACACACTGGGCATGAGCCAATTTGCCGATGGGGGCCTGATGGCCAGCAAGCCCTATGTGGCCAGTGGCAAATACATAGACCGCATGAGCAACCATTGCAAAGGCTGCCGCTTCAACCCCGCCGAATCCACAGGCGACACCGCCTGCCCTTTCACCACTTTGTATTGGGACTACTTGGGCCGACACGCCGACATGCTGGCGAAAAACCCCCGCATGCTGATGCAACTGAAAAACCTCAACCGCCTCACACCTGAACAGCGTGAAGCCATTGCCGCGCAGGCACACACACACCGCACCCAAGTTCGCGGTTAACGTGCGCCCAGCAAAAAGCCCCTCTTGATTGCTAGAGGGGCTTAGGGGCTAGGCGAGCTGGGCGACCTCGCCAAGCGTGTCAGAGGCCTCGACCTCTGTGACGCTTAAACGCTGGCCAAAGCGGCGTTCAGCGTGGCGCTTGGGCGCATGATGGCTTCGATCTTCTTAGGGTCAGGCAGATAGTAGCCACCGATGTCCACAGGCTTGCCTTGCACCGCATTGAGCTCACCGATGATTTTCTTTTCGTTGTCGGTCAGGTTCTTAGCCAAAGGCGCGAACTTGGCTGCCAAGTCTTTGTCGTCCGTTTGCGCTGCCAACTCTTGGGCCCAGTACATGGCCAAGTAAAACTGGCTGCCACGGTTGTCGAGCTGGCCTGTTTTGGGCGATGGGTTTTTGTTGGTGTCCAACAATTTGCCAGTGGCTGCATCCAAGGTCTTGGCCAACACGGTGGCTTTGGCGTTGCCGGTTTTCAGACCCAGATCTTCAAAACTGACCGCCAGTGCCAAGAACTCACCCAAAGAATCCCAACGCAGGTGGTTTTCTTCGACCAACTGCTGCACGTGCTTGGGGGCAGAGCCACCCGCACCGGTTTCGTACATGCCGCCGCCTGCCATCAAAGGCACGACCGAGAGCATCTTGGCCGAGGTGCCCAGTTCCATGATGGGGAACAGGTCGGTCAAGTAGTCACGCAAGATGTTGCCGGTGGCGCTGATGGTGTCCAGACCGCGCACCACGCGCTCCAGGGTGTAACGCATGGCACGCACCTGGCTCATGATTTGGATTTCCAAACCCGCCGTGTTGTGCTCGTGCAGGTACATCTTGACCTTGGTGATCAGCTGGGCTTCGTGTGGACGGTACTGGTCCAGCCAGAACACCACAGGCATGCCAGAGTTGCGGGCACGCGTCACGGCCAGCTTGACCCAGTCACGGATCGCGGCATCTTTGGTTTGGCACATGCGCCAAATGTCGCCAGCTTCCACGTCTTCGCTCATCAGCACTTCGCCAGTGTTCAAGTCGGTGATGTTGGCCACGCCGTCTTCAGAGATTTCAAACGTCTTGTCGTGCGAACCGTATTCTTCGGCTTGCTGGGCCATCAGACCCACGTTGGGCACGGTGCCCATGGTCTTTGGGTCGAACGCACCATGCCATTTGCAAAAGTTGATGATCTCTTGGTAAATGCGTGCAAAGGTCGACTCGGGCATCACGGCTTTGACGTCTTTCAAGCGGCCATCAGCGCCCCACATCTTGCCGCCGTTGCGGATCATGGCGGGCATAGACGCGTCCACGATCACGTCGTTGGGCGAATGGAAGTTGGTGATGCCTTTGGCCGAGTCCACCATGGCCAGCTCGGGGCGACCTTCGTGGCAGGCGTGCAGGTCACGCTTGATTTCTTCTTGCTTGGATTGGGGCAGCGTGGTGATCTTGTTGTACAGGTCAGCCATGCCGTTGTTCACGTTCACGCCCAGTTCGTCAAACAGCTTGGCATGCTTGGTAAACGCATCTTTGTAGAAGATCTTCACGCAGTGGCCGAACACGATGGGGTGGGACACCTTCATCATGGTGGCTTTGACGTGCAAAGAGAACATCACGCCCGTTTGGTGTGCGTCTTCGATTTCTTTTTCGTAGAACGCGAGCAAGGCTTTCTTGCTCATGAACATGCTGTCCACGACTTCACGATCGAGCAAAGCCACCTTGGGCTTCAGAACCAGGGTTTTGCCACTTTTGGTGATCAGCTCCATCTTGACCTCACGGGGGCGGTCCATGGTCATGGACTTTTCGCCGTGGTAGAAATCGCCTGCGTGCATGTGCGAGACGTGTGAGCGCGAAGCTTGGCTCCACTCGGCCATGCTGTGGGGGTTCTTGCGCGCGAACTCTTTCACAGCGCGGGGCGCGCGGCGGTCAGAGTTGCCTTCACGCAAAACAGGGTTCACCGCCGAGCCGGTGCACTTGTTGTAGCGGGCCTTCAAGGCTTTTTCTTCGTCGGTCTTGGCGTTTTCTGGGTAGTCAGGCAGCGCGTAACCCTTGGCCTGCAGTTCTTTGATGGCTGCAGTCAGCTGTCCCACTGAGGCGCTGATGTTGGGCAGCTTGATGATGTTGGCTTCTGGCTTCAAAGTCAGCTTGCCCAACTCGGCCAAGTTGTTGGGCATGCGCTGCTCAGGGGGCAGCAAATCAGAAAATTCACCCAAAATGCGCGCTGCCACAGAGATGTCGCTGGACACCACATCAATGCCAGCAGGTGCAGCAAAGGTGCGGATGATGGGCAAAAACGCAGCCGTCGCCAAATAGGGGGCTTCGTCAGTCAGGGTGTAAACAATTTTGGATTTTTCAGCAGACATGGCTCGGTCTCAGTCTTTGTTTGGATAGGGTGAAAGAAATACAGCTCAAGGCCTGCATTATCCACGGCACTTTAGCCCACCTATCTCTGCAGTTTGCTGACACAGCGCAACCCTAAAAAATCCTTATTCCAATTCGACATATATGTACAACTAATTAATCCTTGGTTTTGGCATAAAGCCCACCTACAGTGCGTACCATAAGAGCGCCATGTGTGATGGCTCAATTTTTCCGTTTGAGTAGTTAGATGTATCAATACACCCCCTTCGATTCAGAGTTTGTCAAAGCCCGCGCTGCCCAGTACCGCGACCAACTGACCCGCAACTTGGCTGGCAAATTGGGTGACGACGAATTCCGCCCTTTGCGCTTGCAAAACGGCTGGTACGTGCAGCGCTACGCCCCCATGCTGCGCGTGGCCGTGCCTTACGGCGAGCTCAACAGTGCCCAGCTGCGCGTGTTGGCCCAAATCGCCCGCGACTACGACACCCCATCGCCAGAATTGCTGGCCAAAGCCCAAAGCACACAAGACAAGATTGGGGGCATTGATGCGCCCAAACTCACCACCAACTACGGTCACTTCACCACACGCCAAAACGTGCAGTTCAACTGGATTCCGTTGGACAAAAGCGCCGATGTGATGGACCTGTTGGCCAGCGTCAACCTGCACGGCATTCAAACCAGTGGCAACTGCATTCGCAACATCACCAGCGACGAGCGTGCCGGCATTGCGGTGGACGAAGACGTCGACCCTCGCCCCTACGCCGAAGTGCTGCGCCAGTGGAGCACCTTGCACCCTGAGTTCGCTTACCTGCCCCGCAAATTCAAAATCGCCATCACGGGCGCGGCCGAAGACCGCGCGGCGATTGAGTGGCATGACATTGGTCTGCGCTTGCTGCGTGATGACGAAGGCCATGTAGGCTTCAAAATCTTCGTGGGTGGTGGCATGGGCCGCACGCCCATCATTGGCACGGTGATTCGTGAATTTTTGCCTTGGAACCAAATCATCAACTACCTTGAAGCGGTCGTGCGCGTGTACAACGGCTGGGGGCGTCGCGACAACATCTACAAAGCGCGTATCAAAATTTTGGTGAAGGCCGAAGGCCAGCGTTACTTTGATGAGGTCAACGAAGAGTTTGACCGCATCTTGGAAAGCGGCGCACACCACACCATCCCGCAAGTCGAGCTTGACCGCGTGAGCGCCTGCTTTGTGCTGCCCCCCGTGGATGTGGTGTCAGACGAGGCCCAAGAATCCGCCGAGCAAGCCTTGCTAGCCCTGGCGCGTGCCGACAAAGAATTTACCCGTTGGTTGCAACAAAACGTGACCAGCCACCAAAACCCTGGCCTGCGCGTGGTGACCCTGTCGTTCAAACGTTTGGGCCAAGCGCCAGGCGACGCCACAGCCGACCAACTGGCGATGGCCGCTGACTTGGCCGAAAAATACAGTTCAAGCGAAGTGCGGGTGAACCACGACCAAAACTTGGTGCTGCCTTGGGTGCGCATCGACCAATTGGCCGACCTCTACCAAGCTGCCAAAGCCGCAGGGTTTGCGCGCGCCAACGTGCACTTGCTGACCGACATGATTGCCTGCCCCGGCGGCGACTATTGCGCCCTGGCCAATGCCCGCTCCTTGCCCATCGCAGCGGCGATCACCGAGCGTTACCAAGACTTGGACGAGTTGTTTGACTTGGGCGAGATCGACTTGCACATCAGCGGTTGCATCAACTCGTGCGGCCATCACCACAGCGGCCACATCGGCATCTTGGGCGTGGACAAAGACGGCCAAGAGTGGTACCAAGTCACCCTCGGCGGCTCAGACGGCTCGTTTTTGAGCGGCCCCGCCAAACCCGGAAAAGTGGTCGGCCCCTCATTTGCTGCGAACGAAGTGGTGGACGTGGTGGAAGCCGTGTTAGACACCTACCGCGACAAACGCGAAGGCCACGAGACCTTTGCACGCACCTTGAACCGCGTGGGCTTTGATGTGTTCAAAGCAGCGGCCAACTCGGCCCGCAACACCACCGCACGCGCCAATTAAGCACAAGGCGTGAACGCCATACCGAGAATAAAAATGAGCTTGCAAATCATCACCCAACACACGACCGACGGTCACAATGCACGCGCCTTGGCCAACGACGTGGACGTGCAAACCTTAGACCTCGAAGGCTTGGAGCGCATCGACTTGAACTTCCCCAAGTTCACCGACGGTCGCGCTTTCAGCCAAGCCTTTGTACTTCGCCGCCGTGGCTTCACAGGCGACATCCGCGCACATGGCGATGTGTTGATCGACCAATTGCTGCAAATGCAACGCAGCGGTTTTTCCAGCGCGGTGTTGCGCGAGGACCAAGACGCAGCCCATGGCACTCAGCTTCTGGGCCACTACAAACGTTTTTACCAAGGCGACGCGGTGCATGCCACGCCACACTTTGCGGACTTGGCTTGAACATTCATGAACCAGTCCTCGTTTTTGTCTGCCAGCGGCGCCTCTCAAGCCACCACACGCAACGCCCGCGCCAGCGATCGCTTCGCCGCCAAACTGGCCGAAACCCAAGCCTTGCTGCAACGGGCAGCGGCCGAGTTTTCGCCCGTCACGCAAGCCTCTAGCCTTGGCGCTGAAGATGTGGTCATCACCCACCTGATCAACAGCTTGAAGCTTGACATCCCTGTGTTCGTGCTCGACACGGGTGCACTGCACACCGAGACTTTGGCTTTGTTGGAGCGCACAGAAGCCACCTCACGCGCACCGATCAACGTCTATCGCCCTGTGCATGAATCGGTCATCGCGTTTGTGCGCAACCAAGGCCAAGACGCGATGTACAAAAGCATTGACCAGCGCAAAGCCTGCTGCGGCATTCGCAAGATGGAGCCGCTTGCACGCGCTCTCAAAGGCCAACGCGCTTGGATCACGGGTTTGCGCCAAGAGCAATCCACCGCTCGGGCAGACGTTCCTTTGCAAGACGACACCGAAGTGGCTGCTAAGAATTTAAGCAAGTTCAACCCTTTGGCCCAATGGACTTGGGGGGATGTGTGGCACTACATCGCCACACACAACGTGGACTACAACCCACTGCACGACCAGTTTTTCCCGAGCGTGGGCTGTGCGCCATGCACACGCGCCATCAGCCTGGGCGAAGAGTTTCGCGCCGGTCGCTGGTGGTGGGAAAGCAGCGATCTGAAAGAGTGCGGCTTGCATGTCAAACCACACGGCGAGCGATAGCTCGCGAGTCGCTGCTTCAGTGCAGGTTCGTTTCGCAGAAAGCGAAGTGCACCGAAGCTAAGACGAACTGATTGAAGAAAAAATTATGAACGCCACAACCCAAACCGAGTTGCACCACTTAAGCAACACCCACCTCGACGCGCTGGAAGAAGAAACCATCTTCATCTTGCGCGAAGTTGCAGCCGCTTTTGAGCGCCCCACCCTGTTGTTCTCGGGCGGCAAAGATTCGTTGGTGATGCTCAAGTGCGCAGAGAAGGCCTTCGGCTCCGGCCGCATTCCCTACCCCTTGTTGATGATTGACACAGGCCACAACTTCAAAGAAGTGACCGACTTCCGCGATTCACGCGCCAAAGAACTCGGTGCTGAGCTGATTGTGCGCAGCGTGGAAGACTCGATGAAAAAAGGCACGGTGCGTTTGGCCCATCCGGGTGAGAGCCGCAACGTGCACCAATCGGTCACCTTGCTCGAAGCCATTGAAGAATTCCGCTTTGACGCGCTGATTGGCGGCGCACGCCGTGACGAAGAAAAAGCACGCGCCAAAGAACGCATCTTCAGCCACCGCGACAGCTTTGGCCAGTGGCAGCCCAAGGCGCAACGGCCAGAGTTGTGGACTCTGTTCAACCACAAGTTGCAACCTGGCGAACACTTCCGCGTGTTCCCCATCTCCAACTGGACCGAGCTGGACGTGTGGCAATACATCGCCCGCGAAAACATCGCGCTGCCTTCCATCTACTACACACACAAACGCGAGGTGGTCGACCGCCGTGGCCTGTTGGTGCCTGTGACCGAACTCACACCACCCAAAGACGGCGAAGAAGTGGTGGTGCGTGACGTGCGTTTTCGCACCGTGGGCGACATCACGTGCACCTGCCCTGTGGAAAGCACGGCGGCCACGCCAGAGCAAATCGTCATCGAGACCTTGGCTGCTGATGTAAGCGAACGCGGTGCCACACGCATGGACGACAAAACCTCTGAGGCTTCGATGGAGAAGCGCAAAAAAGACGGGTATTTCTAATGAACGCACTCAAATTCATCACCTGCGGCTCGGTCGACGACGGCAAGAGCACCTTGATTGGCCGCTTGTTGGTCGACACCAAAGCTGTGTTGCAAGACCACTTGGCGGGCGTGCAACGCGCGGGCGAAACCGACCTCGCTTTGTTGACCGATGGCCTGTCTGCCGAACGCGAGCAAGGCATCACGATTGATGTGGCCTATCGTTACTTCAACACCGAGGCGCGCAAGTTCATCATTGGTGACGCGCCCGGCCACGAGCAATACACCCGCAACATGGTGACCGCCGCTTCTAGCGCTGACGCGGCCGTGGTGTTGGTCGACGCCATCAAGCTGGACTGGAACAACTCCGCTTTAGAGCTGCTGCCCCAAACCCGCCGCCACGCCTTGCTGGTCAACCTGCTGCGCGTGCCCTCTGTCGTGTTTGCCATCAACAAACTCGACGCGGTGGCAGACCCTGCCTTGGCCTACAAAAATATCGAAGCAGCTTTGCGCAAGTTCGCCCAAGCAGCGGGCATTGCCATCGCGGCCATGGTGCCTGTGTCTGCCCTCAAAGGCTGGAACGTGGTGACCACCGACAACAACGACCAAGCCAACTGGTGCGGCTACACCGGCCCGAGTCTGCTGAGCATCTTGGAAGAGTTGCCCAACACACCAGCCGAAACCGAAGTGGCCTTCAGCTTTCCCGTGCAATGGGTGGAGAAGTTCCACGATTCAGGCGTGACCACCCAAGGCCGCCGTGTGTTCTGGGGCCGTGTGGCCACGGGCTACGTGGCGCCAGGCCAAACCGTGCAAGTATTTCCAAGCGGTCAAACCGCCGTGGTGTCGCAAGTGCTGTCGGCCACACGCGAGCCACAAAACAAAGCCGCAGGCCACAGCGCTGGCATCGTGTTGGACCGTGAGGTGGACGTGTCGCGAGGCGATTGGTTGCTAGCCGCTGAAGGTGGCCCCGAAGGCCAACGCCAACTCAACACCACCATCGCTTGGATGGACGACGAGCCTTTGGTGGCTGGTCGTGTGTACTGGGCTTTGCACGGCCACCGCTGGGTGAAGGCCAAAGTGCAGCGCGTGGTCCACCGCTTGAATGTCAACACCTTGGCCGAGGAAGAAGCCACCGAACTCGCCCCCAACGCCATCGGTCACGTGACATTGGCCCTACAAGAGCCCTTGGTGACGCTGCCGTTCAACGAATCGCGCATCTTGGGTGCCCTGGTGTTGGTGGACACCGCCACACACAAAACCTCAGGCGCTGTGCTGGTGAACTGACCCCTTCAAAGGCCCTGCACCAAACCCCGTTTAAAATCAAAACCATGGCGCAGCAGCAATCTGCTGTTGCGCCCACCTTTTACCTATCGATTGAATTGACATGACGCACGTAGTCACCGAAGCCTGTATCCAATGTAAGTACACCGACTGTGTGGACGTTTGTCCCGTCGACTGCTTCCGCGAAGGCCCCAACTTCCTCACCATCGATCCAGACGAGTGCATCGACTGCGCGGTGTGCATCCCCGAGTGCCCGGTCAACGCCATCTACGCCGAAGAAGATGTGCCAGAAGGCCAAGAGCACATGACCAAGCTCAATGCCGAGTTATCACTCATCGGCTGGCCCAGCATCACAAAACGCAAAACGCCGATGGCGGATGCGGATGCATGGAAAGACAAAACTGGCAAACTCGCCGAACTCAAGCGCTGAGCACAACGCGCGCAGACCCATGACCGCACATACGGTGACGGCAAAGACGATTCACACCGACGCCGTCATTGTGGGTGCAGGCCCAGTGGGTCTTTTTCAAGCTTTTCAGCTTGGGCTGCAAGACATTCGCAGCCACATCATCGACGCACTGCCCCATGTGGGCGGCCAGTGTGTGGAGCTCTATGCTGACAAACCCATTTACGACATTCCTGGCATCCCTGTGTGCACGGGCCTCGAATTGGTGGCGCAGCTACAAAACCAAGTCAAACCTTTTACACCCAACTTTCACCTCAACCAAGAAGTGACGGAGGTTGTTCGCTCAGACGATGGACTTTTTTCTGTCCACACCTCTGCTGGCCAACACTTTGTTTGCAAGGTTTTGCACATCGCCGCAGGCGTGGGGGCGTTTCAAGCACGCAAGCTGAACATCGACGGTGCGGCAGAACTCGAAGGCACGCATGTGCATGAGCGCTTGGGCGACGCCTCTCGCTTTGCAGGCCAAGACGTGGTGGTGATGGGCGGCGAAGAATCTGCCGTGGCTGCAGCGTTGAAGCTGACGCTCGAAACTCAAGCCCTTTCGCAAAAGCCACGCAGCGTGACGCTGATGCACCGCCGCGATGTGTTCAGCGCCGAGCCGGCCCTGCTGCAAGCCATGCGCGATGCCGTGGCCAGCGGCAAGCTGCAATTGCAAATCGGCCAGCCCACTGCCTTGCTCTGCTCAAACCATCAACTGCACGCTGTGCAAGTGGCCACACCCGACGGCCAAACCCTAGAGCGGCCTGCCCAACACGTGGTGGCGTTATTGGGCCTCTCGCCCAAGCTCGGCCCCATCGCCCACTGGGGCTTGGCGCTGGAGCGCAAACAACTGGTGGTCAACACCGAAACCTTTGCCACCCATGTGGCTGGCATCTTTGCCGTGGGCGACATCAACACCTACCCCGGCAAGAAAAAACTCATCTTGTGCGGCTTTCACGAAGCCACACTGGCCGCCTTTGGCGCAGCCGCCATCGTGCACCCCACACGAAAAACCTTGTTGCAATACACCACCACATCGACCGAGCTGCACCGCCTGCTCGGACTCGTTTAAAATTCAACCCGCGTTAGCAATGACGCATTCGCTAGGGGTGTTGAAACCGTCACCGGTTTCGACTGAGACAGTCCCTTTGAACCTGATTGAGGTAATCCTCGCGCAGGGAAGCTTGGTCTTTCAACGAAGCTCTGTCTCATAGAGCATTTACTCGTTTCAAAGTCAGCCGACCTGCCATAACGTTGAAGGAAACGTCATGGCAAACCATTCGCCATTTTCAAAAGCAACGCGCATGCATGCGGCAGTTGCACTGTGCATCGCTTCGTGCGCGTCCGCTTGGGCGCAACAAAACCCAAACGAAATCACCGTCACCGACAAGCTGCCTGCACGCGTGTCGGGCTTTGGTGATTTACCGGCTCAAGAGCTGCCGTTCTCAACCACCACCATCACCCGCGCGACCCTGCAAGAGATAGGCGCCCAACGTGTGTCTGACGCTTTGCGTTTGGATGCCGCAGTGAGTGACAGCTACAACTCGCCCGCCTATTGGGACATCCTCAGCGTGCGCGGCTTCACATTGGACAACCGCTACAACTACCGCCGCGAAGGATTGCCCATCAGTGCGGAGACCATGATTCCCATGGACAACAAAGAGCGCATTGAGTTGCTCAAAGGCACCAGCGGCATCCAAGCAGGCACCAGCTCGCCAGGTGGCTTGGTGAACTATGTGGTCAAACGTGCGCCTACGAATGCTGCGCAACCAGTCCACACCATCACGATGAGCTATGGCCCAGGCAACAACCGCTTGGTGGCAGCAGACTTGGGTGGTCGCTTTGGTGAAACGGCTGAGTTCGGCTATCGCCTCAACATGGCACACGAAGACCTCAACCCCTACATTCGCAACACCCAAGGCCACCGCAACTTGGTCGCTTTGGCCATGGATTGGCGGCTCAAGCCTGGAACCATCGTTGATTTTGAATTTGAACAATCACACCGCGAACAAATGGGCATCAATGGCTACAGCTTGCTGGATGGAAAGCTTCCCTCCCCAGTTGACCCGCGTGTGAACCTCACACGTCAATCTTGGAGCCAGCCAGGGGTGTTCGATGCCATGACCGGCTCGGTGCGGGTACGACAAGAGCTTGATGCCGGATGGCGTTGGACCACACAGTATGGCGGGCAACGTTTGAAGACCGACGACAGACTCGTTTTTGGCTATGGCTGCGCCTCTCCTGCCAACTACACGCAATACTGCGCGAATGGCAATTTCGCACTTTATGATTTCCGCAGCAACAACGAACGCCGCCTGAGTGATTCCCTTGAAAGCGAAGTTTCGGGCGAATTAGAAATGATGGGGTGGAAACATCACCTGACAGCTGGTGTGTTGCGCCAGCGACAACTGGACAGACTTCCAAGGTATCAGTCCTATGCGCCCATCCTGCAAACAGGCAATGTGTCGACGCCCCTCCTCAGCACCCCCAACCCAGATTTTTCGACAGTCAATACCAACCGCAGCGAATACGCCACCGAGCTCAGCCTCAAAAATCGTGTGGAAGTTTCTGAACGCACCTCTGTATGGGCTGGGTTACGCCAAGTCATGTTCAACCGCAGCAGCGCACGCAATGACCCGAACGATGCCAACAGCATGCGCTACGTCGACCACATCAGTGTGCCTTGGCTGGGTATGTCCACCAAACTGTCTTCGGCGCTAGCGTATGCCTCACACGGACATGGCGTCGAAAACTTTGTGGTGCCTAACAGCGCCGGTACATACTGGGTCAACGCGGGGCAACAGTTGGGCTTAGGCAGAAGCCGCCAATCTGAAATAGGGCTTCGCACGCTGGAGGCACAAATGCCTGTGCAATGGCATGCTTCACTTTTCCAAATCGCACGCCCCCTTGCCTACGACGATGGCAACGGCAGTCGCTTGCTAGACGGCAAGCAAACACACCAAGGCTTGGATCTGGGCGCAAACCTAGCCACTGGCCAATGGAGGCTAGGCTCCCAAGTCCAATGGCTGCACGCTCAGATCAGCGATGTCAGGCAAACGTCTGGCGTTGTCGGCACAACCCCGCTCAACGTTCCCAAATTCGTTTTACGCGCCATGGCCGAATACCGTTACGCCAACCTCCCCGGTTTGCGCACAGGACTGCACATGTCACATGAAGGAGAGCGTCAGGTGCTTGAAAACGGCAGTGTGCAACTGCCCGCTTGGACCACCGTCGACGCCACTGCACATTACGATCAAAAAGTGAATGGCCTGGCCTCTACATGGACCTTGGCCATCGACAACTTGGCTGACAAACGCTACTGGCGTGAGTCCCCCAAGCAATTTGGTCACTACTACCTCTACCCTGGCGCGCCGCGCACCCTGAGAGCGAGCGTGCAATTTCACCTCTGAAATTCAAGTAAAGTCAGACGCATGAATTGGAAGGTTAAGTTTTGGAGAATGTCACACACACAAGGTGCAATTGCACTTTGTATGTCAGCCACTTCCACAGCTTGGGCTCAAAACAACGCCACTGAAATCACCATCACAGCAGCGCCCTCCATTCGCGTGTCAGGCTTTGAAGGTGTGCCTTTACAAGCGCTGCCCATCAGCGTCGTCGCCTTTGACAATGCCACCTTGCGCGACATTGGCGCGCAACGCATCACCGATGCACTGCGCTTAGACGCCTCAGTGAGCGACAGCTACAACCTCCCCGCCTATTGGGACAAGCTCAGCGTGCGTGGCTATGCGCTAGACAACCGCTACAACTTTCGCCGCGAAGACTTGCCCATTTCGGCCGAGACCATCATCGCGATGGACAACAAAGAGCGCATTGAACTGCTGAAAGGCACCAGCGGCATGCAATCAGGCACCAGCGCACCTTGCGGCTTGGTCAACTACGTGGTCAAACGAGCACCTGGTGCGCCAGATAAAACCATCCGTGATGTCACGCTCAGCCACGGCCCTGGCAACAACAGACTGGTGGCTGCTGACTTGGGTGGGCGCTTTGGCGAGAGGGCTGATTTTGGCTACCGCTTCAACGTGGCCCACGAAGACCTTGACCCCTACATTCGCCACACCACGGGAGAACGCAGTTTGGTGGCCTTGGCGATGGACTGGCGCATCAACAGCAACAACCATCTTGAGTGGGAGATTGAGCAAAGCCACCACGCGCAAATTGGGGTGAACTTTCACAGCCTCTTGGCCTCTGATGGGCCAAGTCAAGCCAACCGCACGCTGACACTGCCTGCAACCGTGGACGGCACACGCAACATCACGCGCCAACCCGGCTCGCTCCCCGGTGTGTTTGACGGACTCACCAGCACGCTTCGCCTCAAACACCAACTGGCAAATGGTTGGCTGTGGAACACGCAATACGGCATGCAACGTCTGCGCACAGATGACCGACTGATTTATGCATCGGGGTGTAACGATGCTCAGAAAGATAGCTTTTGCCTGTCACCCAAAGGCGATTTTCAAATCCACGACTACCGCAGCGAGAACGAACGGCGCACCACAGAAGCCTTGCAAACAGATGTGCGCGGCACGCTGGTGCTGGGCGGCATAGAACACAACCTCAAACTCGGCTTGATGCGCCAACGCTACACCACGCACATGCCCATCACCACTGCTGACACTTTATTGGGCAGCACCAACGCCATACAAGGCGGGCTCAGCGGTGCAGCGGGTGCTACGCAACACTGGCTCAACACCAACAACAGCGACACCAGCACAGAAGTTAGCCTCAATGACCATGTGCGGCTTTCTGCGCGAACCCACGCATGGCTTGGCTTGCGCCATACACAGCTGAACCGCCAGAGCTTGCAAACCGATGGGCAAAACGCAGTCAAGGACGCACGAGGCATTAGCACCCCGTGGCTGGCCGTGACCCAGCAGTTGACCGATCGCCACACCCTGTATGCCAGCTATGGCCAAGGCCTAGAAGCGCAAGCCACGCCCAGTCAAAACAACTTCAGCAATGCGGGCCTGCCACTGCCAGCCCTGCGCAGCACGCAACGTGAACTAGGACTCAAAAGCCAGCTTGAACGCACCAGTTTGCAGGCCGCTTGGTTTGACAGCACACGGCCCGTGATCACCGATGGACTGGCTTGCACCAACGCGATGGGATCGTGCACGCGACAAATAGACGGACAAGCCCACCACCAAGGCCTCGAACTCAGTGCGCAAACAACGCTCAACCCGTGGCGCTTTGGCGGCAGCGCCATGTGGCTCAGTGCCAAGCGAGAAAACGCAGTGGTTGAAGCCAGCACAAACGGTCAGCGCCCCATCAACGTGCCTGACTTCATCCTGCGAGGCATGGCTGAATACCGCCACGCCAACATTGTTGGATTACGCTCAGCCTTGCGACTGTCCCACGAAGGCCAACGCAGCGTCACTGAAAACGGCAGCCTCACCCTGCCCGCTTGGACCACCCTTGACGCAAGCACGCACTACGACACCAAACTGAACAACGTGGCTTCCAGCTGGACATTGGCCATCCACAACGTGGCCAACAAACACTATTGGCGCGAATCACCCAAGGCTTACGGGCAATACTTCCTCTACGCAGGCGCACCTCGAACGCTGCGTGCGACGGTTGTGTTTCACCTCTGAAAAACGCCTAAATAATGCGCTATAATTTTTTTATTCCTCGATAGCTCAGTTGGTAGAGCACCGGACTGTTAATCCACAGAAGCCAGCAATTAGCTGGCTTTTTTATTTAAAAATCTTTATAAATCAAAGACTTAGCGCAATCTTCTATATATAGAGTCAATTACACATATATTGCACAGTTATTCCGTAGGTCTCTCAAATACAGCCTCATTTTTACTCTGGACGCTTAACCAATTTACGAATTGATAAAGCGCTAATACTGGTCAAAATTTGCAATGAAAAACAACTACAAGCCGTCCAGGGCAACCCCAGTGCAGGTAATCGGTATTCAGCGGGATTAAAAAATCAAGGACTGCCAAATCCATAACGCGAGAAAACAGCCTGAGCACTTGGCGAGAGCAGTGCTTCTGCAAAAGCCTGCGCAGCAGGATGAGAAACACGACGTACTGTTAAACCATAGTCGGCATAAACCTGCAAATCAGGCGGCACTGAAACGATCTTCAAGCGCGGCACCTCGCGCTGTGCAGCCACCGCATTCGTGCAATAGGTGAGAAAAATGTCTGCTTGGCCCTGGTCCATGACCCAAGCATATGTGCCACGCCCTGTTGGAGCTTTGGGAGAGTTGGGGCCACCAGTAAGCTGCAATGCCTTACGTTCAAGAATACTGAAAGCGCCTGCGCGCAGAGCATCGGACTTGCGAAAAAGCTCCCAAGCATAGTCGCCGGATGGATCAGCCTTGGGAGTGCTGGTACCTAGACGAATGGCTGGGTCGAGAAGTGCATCGAGCAATCGCTCAGGCGTGAGATTGAGATTGGCTTGGGTCAATGCGCAAAGCTGATTACGAGCGAAGACACGGGGCGCACTCCAGTTACCGCTGTTAGCAAGTCTGAGTGGATGCCCCATATCGGCCGAAGCAAAAACCTGAGCAGCCTCACCTTTTTCTATACGCTCGCGAAGCAGCCCAGAGGCTGCGAATGAAAGGGTTAGCTTTTGACCTGTTCTAGTCTCATGCTCTCGAGCGATTTCGGAAATCGCATCACGCAAGCTACCCGCAGCGACAACGCTAATGGGATCAGGGCTCAAAGGTGGGTGAGACACGGAGCATGCAGTGACTAAGCCTGCGGCGACAAGCGCTGTAGTTGTGAATCGCATAGTGATCTTGGGGGCCTAGAAAGTTGCAAAGATTTACCAAATATAAACATGCTGCATTGCACTGTTAATAAGTAGAGACACTCTAAGAAACACCTTTCATAGGCACTGGCTTTGCGAATGTTCCAACCCCAGCGCAGCGACCTGACCGCCGCATCTAACTCATCGAGAATTCTCGACCTTTAAAGGTCGCTTCCAACGTAAAGTAACTTTGACCTGTCCATACTCTGGACACCCCTGCACTGTCCAGATTGCCCCAAGCGTCCAGAGTACCTGTACCGTCCAGAGCAACTCAAGCGTCCAGAATCTGGACGCCCCTAGACCGTCCAGAGAGCCAGAGCAACCCAACCGAAGCAACGCACTCTTCATATGGAAAAGCTGAAAACGAGCCTTTAAAACACGTTTTTTTTGCTATACTATTTGTCTTGAAAGTTCACAAAAGTGTTCTTCACATCGAATATTCCTCGATAGCTCAGTTGGTAGAGCACCGGACTGTTAA
>JAIXRH010000107.1 GCA_027485285.1 Comamonadaceae bacterium
CCCAAGGCCATCGCCATGCGCTTTGACATCATCACCCTGTTCCCCGAGCTGTTTGAGCCTTTTTTAAAAATCGGCATCACGCGACGCGCCTTTGAGGCGGGGTTGGTCGACGTACGCTTGTGGAACCCACGCGACTACGCCGAGGGCAACTACCGCCGTGTGGACGACCGCCCCTTTGGTGGGGGCCCTGGCATGGTGATGATGCCCGAGCCTTTGGCTGCTTGCCTGCGCGCCATTCGTGCCGACCGCGGACAAGGCCGCGATGCGGCCCCTTTGGTGCTGTTCTCACCCATTGGCGAGACGCTGCGTCATGCGGCCGTGCAGCGCTGGTCGGACAGCCAAGGCGCGGTGCTGCTGTGTGGCCGCTACGAAGGTGTGGATCAGCGCTTCATCGACACCCATGTGGATGTGCAGATGAGCGTGGGTGACTTTGTGTTGTCGGGCGGCGAATTGGCCGCCATGATCTTGTTGGATGCCGTGGCGCGTTTGCAGCCCGGCGTGCTCAATGACGCGGGCAGCCACCAGCTGGACAGCTTCAACCCCGCTCTGGATGGCTTGCTGGATTGCCCGCATTACACGCGTCCCGAGCAATGGGAAGGGCAGGGCGTGCCTGCCGAGCTGCTGTCGGGCCACCACATCAACATCGAGCGCTGGCGCCGAGACCAACGTTTGCAGCTGACAGCCCGCCTGCGACCTGAGTTGATTGACGCAGCACGCGACCAGGCCAAGCTCTCGGCTCAAGACGAGGCTGTTTTGAAAGCTCAAAACCCGCTATAATGGCAGGCTTTTCGATCCTCTGGTCGGCCGCTTCGTGCCCATGTGCAAGAAGCCTTTTGTGTAGCGCGACCAAGATCCTCTAGAGGAAAACATGAACCTGATCCAAACCCTTGAGGCAGAAGAAATTGCTCGCCTCGCCAAAGTTATCCCCGAATTTGCACCTGGCGACACCGTTATCGTGAGCGTCAACGTGGTTGAAGGCACACGCAAGCGTCTGCAGGCCTACGAAGGTGTGGTGATTGCCAAGCGCAACCGTGGCCTCAACAGCGGCTTCACTGTGCGCAAAATGTCCAGTGGCGAAGGCGTGGAGCGTACGTTCCAAACTTACAGCCCCTTGATCGCCAGCATCGAAGTCAAGCGTCGCGGTGACGTGCGTCGTGCCAAGTTGTACTACTTGCGTGACCGCAGCGGTAAGTCTGCGCGTATCAAAGAAAAGTTGGTCAGCAAGTCAGCTGCAGCGCTCAAAGCAGCAGCAGCCGCTAAATAAGCAGGCCTTACTTTGTTGAGAAGCCACCCCAAGTGACAGCTTGCGGTGGCTTTTTCTATGTCTAAACCTCCAGCTTTTGACCCACAGCAAGTGCCCGTGTTCCAAGTGGACGCGCATCTTGAGCCAGTGCCTGCGCTGCACTTCACGGCCGAGGCCTTGCAAGCGCGTTTTGTCAACCCGCCGACGTGGCAACCCGAACTGGTGCGTGAGCGCAAGTTCATGGACCGTGCACCCGCACAAGCAGCGGTGTTGCTGGGGCTGGTGATGCGAGACGAGCCCACGGTGCTGCTGACCCAGCGGCCAGCGCACATGTCCACACACGCAGGACAAATTGCTTTTGCGGGCGGCAAGTGTGACGAGGGCGATGCCGATGCGGCCGCCACCGCCTTGCGGGAGGCGCATGAAGAGGTGGGTTTAGAGGCCTGCCATGTGCAGGTGCTGGGTACTTTGCCCGAGTATGTGACGGGCTCGGCCTTTCATGTGACGCCTGTGGTGGCTTTGATTTCGCCCGCCATGACGCTGCAGCTCAACACCCATGAGGTGTCCGATGCCTTTGAGGTTCCCTTGGCTTTTTTGATGAACCCCGCCCACCACCGCTGGCACCGTCACGCGTTTGAGGGGGTGACGCGCGAATGGTTGTCCATGTCTTACCAAGACGGGGAACAGCAGCGTTTTGTGTGGGGTGCAACCGCGGGGATGTTGCGCAACTTTTACCGCTTCTTGCGTGCATGAGCTGCTTCAATTGATAGAACTCACCGCTATCATTCAAATATGAGTTTTCTTTCTTTGCTCCTCGCCTTGTTGATTGAACAAGCCCGACCCTTGGTGCACGGCAATTGGGTGCACAAGACCCTGCGCGTATGGGTCAATTGGATCAGCCAGACCTTGGATGCAGGCCATCCGCGTTTGGCGTGGACGACGTGGTCGCTGGCTGTGGGGTTGCCAGCCGTCATCGCAGTGGCGGTGCATTGGTTGCTGATCAGCTTTTTTGGCTGGCCTGTGGCGATTGTTTGGAACGTGGCTGTGTTGTATGTCACGTTGGGCTTTCGCCAATTTAGCCACCACTTCACCGATATCCGCGACGCCTTGAATGTGGGTGACGAGCGCTTGGCGCGTGAGCTGTTGGCCCAATGGCAACATGTGGAAGTGGGCAGCTTGCCGCGCAGCGAATTGCTGCGTCATGTGATTGAGCATTCGGTGCTCTCTGCACACCACCATGTGTTTGGTGTGCTCGCTTGGTTTTCGTTGTTGGCCGCTTTGGGCTTTGGGCCTGCAGGTGCCGTGATTTACCGCATGAGCGATATGGTGGCGCGCAGCTGGCAGTCGTCCGCCAAAACCACCCAAGGCTGGGTGAGCGACACCTTGCAAAACGCAGCCCGAGACGCATGGCGTCGCATCGATTGGTTGCCTGCACGTTTGACCGCGGTGGCCTTTGCGGTGGTGGGTAATTTTGAAGAAGCCATCGACTGCTGGCGTACCCACGCACAGCGCTTTCCGGATGACAACGACGGTGTGGTGCTGGCCGCCACGGCCGGTGCTTTGAGTGTGCGTCTGGGCGGCGAGGCTTTGCGTGCAGACGATGCCACCGAAGCCCACGACCAAGACAGCGAAAGCACCCCAGGCCGTGCGCCCGAAATGGCGCATTTGTCTAGCGTGGTCGGTTTGGTCTGGCGCAGCGTGGTGCTGTGGCTGGTGCTGTTGGCCTTGCTGACGCTGGCCCGTTTGTTGGGCTAAAAGCTGAGTTAAAACCCAATCGTTTTCAATAGTTCACAGGCTGCGTGAGTTCGGCAAACAACATGCCGTACAGCTTGTAACGCGAAGGGCTGATGTCACCTTTTGCTGCCGCATCTTGCACCCCGCAGGAAGGCTCGTGCAAATGCGTGCAGTTGTAAAACTTGCAGTGCGCCACATGCGGCTTGAAGTCGGGCATGTAAGCAGCCAGCTGCATGGCATCGATGTGGTGCACGCCAAATTCTTGAAAGCCTGGTGAGTCAATCAAACCTGTTTTACGCTCGGCATCCACCCAATGCCAAGTGGTGGACGTGGTGGTGTGTTTGCCTGAATTCAGCGCTTGCGAAATCTCAGCTGTGGCCACGTTGGCGTTGGGCACCAGCACGTTGATGAGGGTGCTTTTGCCTGTGCCTGAGGGGCCCAGCACCAAGGTGGTTTTGTGCTTCAAGCGCTCAACTAAGTCGCCCAAATCACCAGACTTGAATGCGCCTTGCAGCACGGTGTAGCCCATCTTCACATATGGCTCAAGACGGGCAAAGGCACGCGCATGCAGCTCGGTCAAATCGCGCTTGTTCAGCACGATGATGGGTTTGATGTGCTCTGCCTCTGCGGCAATGAGAGCCCGCGTGAGCTGCATTTCAGAGAACTCTGGCTCAGCCGCTAACAGAATGAGCACTTGGTCTAGGTTGGCCGCAAATGACTTGGTGCGAATCTCGTCTTGTCGGTAAAACAAGTTGTGGCGCGGCTCTACTTTTTCAATCGTGCCCTCGTCAGTGCTGGCCAGCCATTGCACTCGGTCGCCGACCACCACTTGGCTTTTCTTGCCACGCGGGTGGCAAATGCGTCGTTCACCATCCGAGGTTTCCACCACGCAGTGGCGTCCATGACTGGCCACCACCAAGCCAAGTTGCTTCATGCGGCCATCCGCGCCAAGCGTTGTGACGCGGGCGGATGAGAGTAGTAAAAAGCCACATACCAAGGGTCGGGCGTGAGGGTGGAGGCGTTGTCTTGGTAGAGCTTAAGCAGGGCGCTGGCCAGGGCTTTGCTATCGCAGTTCGCCACAGCATACGCATCGGCCTCAAACTCAAACTTGCGTGAGCGAAGGGCCGACAAAGGCGTGACAAAAAAGGTGAACAAAGGCAGCACCAACATGAAGAGCAACAAAGCCAATGCGCTGTTGTTGCCACTCAGGTTGGGCAGCACGCCCAAGCCGGTATAAAACCATACCTGTTGCGACAGCCAGCCCAGCAAAGCAAGGCCCGCAAGACTGGTGGCAAAACTGGTGGCCATCATTTGCAAAATGTGGCGGTGCTTGAAGTGGCCCAACTCGTGAGCCAACACGGCTTCCATTTCGTCACCGTTGAGTTTGGCCAGCAGCGTGTCAAAAAACACCACGCGTTTGGCCGCACCAAAGCCCGTGAAAAATGCATTCGAATGGGCCGAGCGGCGGCTGCCGTCCATCACAAAAAAACCTTTGGCGGTAAAGCCCGAGCGGGTCATCAGCGCGGTGACGCGTTCTTTCAGCGTGGCGTCTTCCAGCGGCGTGAATTTGTTGAACAAAGGCATGATGACGTTGGGTGCAATCCACATCACAAACAGCTGGTACACCACCAAGGCCGCCCAGGCGTAGAGCCACCACATCTCGCCGCCAGCTTCCATGAGCCACAGCACCAACCAGAGAATGGGCAAGCCCAACACCATGCCGACCAACAAGCCTTTGAGCATGTCGCTCAACCACAGCTTTGGTGTGGTGTTGTTAAAGCCAAAACGCTGCTCAATGCCAAACGTTTGATACAGCGACAAAGGCAGCCCAATCAAACCGCCAATCAAACCAAAGCTCACCACCAGCGCAATTTGCTGGCCCATGCCTTCGCCCATCCAATCCAGCGTCACTTTGTTGAGGAGGTCTAAGCCGCCGAGCAAGGTCCAAGCCATCAGCGTGAGGGCATCGAGCCCCAAGTCCATCAAACCCACACGTGATTTGGCCAATGTGTAGTCGGCGGCTTTTTGGTGGGCGTCTAAGCTGATGGTGTGGGCAAAGGCCGCAGGCACATGGGCGCGGTGTTGCGCCACGTGGCGCACTTGGCGGCTGCTGAGCCAAAGTTTGGTGAGCAGGTTGGCCACCAGCAAGGCAGCCAACGTCAACGTCATTGTGAGAGAAGGATTCATCATGGTGGCTGAGTTTAGATGATGGGCGACAATCTGACCCATGTCTGAAGTTGCTCCCACTCCCGTTACCCCTGTACCTCCCAAACTCGCCAAGTCAGACCTGAACTTGGTCTGGCTGGATTGCGAAATGTCTGGCCTGGACCCCGAGCGCGAGCGTTTGCTTGAAATCGCGGTCATCGTGACCAGCCCCGATTTGTCGGTGCGCATTGAAGGCCCTGTGTTTGTGATTCACCAAAGCGACGAGCTGCTCAGCAAGATGGACGCATGGAACAAAGGCACGCACGGCAAGAGTGGTTTGATTGACAAAGTCAAAGCCTCCACCGTGACCGAAGAGCAAGCGCAAACACAACTCATTGCCTTCTTGAAGCCTTATGTGTCCAAAGGCGTGTCCCCAATGTGTGGGAACACCATTGGCCAAGACCGTCGGTTCTTGAACAAATACATGCCCAAGCTCGAAGGCTGGTTTCATTACCGCAACGTCGATGTGAGCACGCTCAAAGAGTTGTCACGCCGTTGGAAACCCGAGGTGTTAAATGCCTTCAAAAAAGCCCAGAAACACACGGCATTGGCCGATGTGCACGAGTCAATTGACGAGATGATTCACTACCGTGAACATTTCTTGAAACTTTAATTAGGTAATAACCCGAATCCATGCCATAATTGCGCTCTTCGCTGCACAGCCGTAGCGAATTTGTACATCTCCCTTCATTCACCGGGTTCGCCAAAAGAGCCCCAAGCACTGAATAAACCCCTAGCGGGTCAGAGCAGGTTCCGTTTGATGGTTGATGTTTTTTAACCTAGAACGGAGCAGCCGCACAACTTGCGGCGCTCACGTGCGAGAAAAATCATGACTGACACTTTGAATGTGACAGGCGAATTTGCGCCTGCCGAAACTATTGCCATGGCTGCTGAAAATGCAGTTTCCACTCAGGGCGTTCACACCCCCGAAGTTGCCCACGCTGATGCTGAAGCACCTCAAGTCGAAGTGCCTAACGGCTTCGTCGAACTGGGCTTGGCCCCTGAACTGGTGCAAGCTGTCGCCGACCTTGGCTACACACAACCCACCACGGTTCAACTCAAAACCATTCCTTTGGCTTTGCCTTCTGCCAACGCAGATGCCAAAGCTGGCTTCATCGACTTGATGGTGTCTAGCCAAACAGGCAGCGGCAAAACAGCGGCTTTTTTGCTGCCTGTGTTGCACACCTTGCTCCAGCAACAAGCGCAAGCCGATGCCGCTGACAAAGCAGCCTGGGACAAGCTCGTGGCTGACGCTGCGGCCAATGGCGAAGAGGCTCCTAAGCGCGCCAAGCGCAAAGATCCCACCAACACACGCAACTTCAAAGCCCCTACACCTGGCGCCTTGATCGTTTGCCCAACCCGCGAATTGGCCCAACAGGTGGCCCATGACGCCATCGATTTGGTCAAGCATTGCCGTGGTTTGCGCGTGGCCAACGTGGTGGGCGGCATGCCTTACCAGTTGCAAATTGCTAAGCTGCAAAACGCTGACTTGGTCGTTGCCACACCTGGCCGTTTGCTGGACCTGCAACGCTCCATGCAGATCAAGTTGGACAAAGTCCAATTCTTGGTGGTGGACGAAGCCGACCGCATGTTGGACCTCGGTTTCTCGGACGACTTGGCGGAAATCAACCAACTCACCATCGACCGCAAGCAAACCATGATGTTCAGCGCCACGTTTGCGCCGCGCATTCAGCAGTTGGCCACACGCGTCATGCGTCAACCCCAACGCGTGCAAATTGACTCACCGCAAGAAAAACACAACAACATTCGCCAAGTGCTGCATTGGGCGGACAACGCGCAACACAAGCGCCGTTTGTTGGACCACCTCTTGCGCGACACCACCATCAACCAAGCCATCATCTTTGCCAGCACCCAAATTGAGTGCGACGGCTTGGCCAATGACTTGCAACAAGAAGGTTTCTCGGCGGTGGCATTGCATGGTGCGTTGAGCCAAGGCTTGCGTAACCGTCGCTTGATGGCTTTGCGTCAAGGTCAAGTGCAGTTCTTGGTGGCGACTGACGTAGCTGCCCGTGGCATTGACGTGCCCACCGTGACACACGTGTTCAACTTTGGTTTGCCGATGAAGTCAGAGGATTACACCCACCGCATTGGCCGTACCGGTCGTGCGGGCCGTGATGGCTTGGCCGTCACCTTGGCTGAGTTTCGCGACAAGCGCAAAATTTATGACATCGAAGCCTACACACGCCAGCAGTTCACGGCTGAAGTGATTCCAGGCATGGAGCCCACACAACGCGTTGAACAACGTGGCGGCGCTGGTCGTGACTACGACCGCAAAGGCGGCGGCAAGTTTGGCGGCGGTGGTAACCGTGGCGGCTTTGGCGGCGGCAACAAGTTTGGTGGTGGCGGTGGACGCTTTGAAGGCAACGGCCAAGGTCGCTTTGAGCCACGTTCGGAAGGTCGCTCTGACAATGCACCTCGTGGCAACAGCTTCGAGCCACGTCAAGGCGCACCACGCGGCAACTTTGGCGACAACCGCGGGTTCGGTGACAACCGTGGCTTCGGCGGTGACAGCCGTGGCGCACCGCGTGGCAACTTTGGCGAAGGCCAAGGCGCACCACGCGGTAACTTCGGTGCCCCACGCAGCTTCGAAGATCGCGCACCGCGCAGCTTTGACGACCGTGCCCCAGCACGTGGCCCACGTGCCCCGTTCGAAGCAGGTCGCACTCCCTTTGACAAGCCTGCACGCCCAGCGGCAGGCAAGTCGTTTGGTGGCGGTTTTGATGCCAAAAAGCGCGCACCTAAGCCACGCACACCTCGTTAATGAGTAGCCGCGTCAACGCGGGATAAAAAAGCATTCAGCCACCGCGTTGCACCTTGTGTGCAACCCCGGTGGCTGAATTGTTTGGGGTCCGTATTTTTTTACGGCTTGAGTGCGGCGGCCACAAAGTCCAAACGGTCTTGGCCCCAAAACATCTCGCCATGAATGACGTAACTGGGCGCACCAAACACTTGGGTGTCTATGGCGCTTTGTGTGTAGCTGTCGTAGCGGGTCTGTACCTCAGCGCTGTTGGACAACTCGAGGCAAGCGGCATCCAGTCGGTGTTTGCGCAACAGATCGGTCAAGGTGGCGAGATTTGCAATGTCGTGTTCTTCGTGCCACACGGCAGATAAAACATCACCCGTGATGGCCAAAGCCGCATCGGTACCGTGGTGCAGGTCCACCGCAATGATGAGCTTGGCAGCAGGGTCACCCGCAACCGGGAAAAACTTGGGGTGCAGGTTGAGTGGCAGATTCAGGGACTTGCTGAAACGTGCCAACTCCACCAGCCGATACGCTTGGCGCTGCGGCGCACGTTTGCCCAAAGGCAGTCCACCCGAGATGGGGAACACCTGGCCCAAATCCATCGGCATCACGCGCACAGTGGCGCCAGCGTCTTTGACAATCTGCACAAACCTTTGATGGCCCAAATACGTCCATGGGCTTTGTGGGGCTAAGTAGTAATCGACTGTTTTTGGCATGGGTGTCTCCTGATGACGTGAATTTTTTAGTAGTGGGGCGGAAGTTCATCGCGCAGGTGATTCAATCCACCCGAACCACCATCTGGCGTTTGTTGGCGCAATTGGCTGACCTCACGAATCAGCGCGTCGATTTGTTGCTGCTGCTGAAAAATGGTTTGGTTGAGTTGCTCTACCCAATCCTCGGTGAAGCTGGCCTTGACCTCTAGGTCCATCAAGCGCTTGTCAATGTCGGTGTGTGGCATGGGTTGATTTTTTTATTTGAGTTTGGTCAACTCAGTGCGTAGATTTTCAAGTTCGTCTTTGTAGCCTTGCGCGTTGCCAAAGTCCACAAAGCCGGTGTAGTAGGGGTGCGCCGCCATGATTTTGCGTGCGTGTTTGATGGGGCACCAATACTGCTCGGTGCGCGCCACCACCTCGCGTCCATAGGCCATCACGCCGTTGCCATAGGAGCAGTAGGCGCAGTTGATTTTTTCAATCAGGTTCAGGTAGGCCAAATGCGTGCGGTCGTACACAAAGTAGTCGCTGCGCTTGACGCAGGCCAGGCCATAAGCGCGAAAACAAATGTGCTGATACACCGTGATCGACAGGTCCAGCAGCAGGATGGGGAACAGCAGGGCGTAAATCACTGGAGCCGTCAGAACACTGAGCCAATTGGCGGTGAGGAGATAGGCCATCGTGCCAGTTTTGAAACGGCGTTGCTGCTCTAGCACCTCGCGCTCAAAGCGCACACGGGTTTCATCGAAGTCGGCTTTCAGCTCTGCACGTTTGAGCTTCATCTCAAGCTCAATCTCAGACTCGATGTGCTGGATACGGGCGAGCAGTTCGCTGATGATGGGGTTCATAAATGCCTTAAGTTGAGTCGATTATGGGCGGTTACATGCGAAAATATGACAAACATGTGGCCTAATTACGGGCTGTAACTTTTTTAACTGGAAAATTTCATGGGAAACAAAATCGTCACCGAAGCCGACCGCCAACGCGCACCAAAACCAATCCCCCTGCCAGGCACCATTCTGCGCACAGGTGGTCGTGGTCAACGTGTGAGTCTTGAGCGCGGTGTTGCGACACGTAGCAAAAAGAACCCTGGCAAGCGTTCCAACAAAGGCGGTTAATCCCACCGTTGCTTGTGCAAGCCAAATAAAAAGCGACCCTCGGGTCGCTTTTTCTTGATCTGTGCCAATGCCGATTAGTCGGGCAGTTCGATCTTGACTTCGAGCACTTCGAGGTTGCCGTGACGCTCCAGATTGACCTTGATGTCGTCAGGATTGATCTTCACGTATTTAGAAAGCACGGCCACCAAGTCGCGCTGCAATGCAGGCAAGTAGTCGGGCTGCGGATTGCGGCCAGAGCGCTCGTGGGTGAGGATGAATTGCAAACGTTCTTTGGCAACGTTGGCAGTTTTTTTCTTTTCACCGAGCAGGAGTGAGAGCAAGGACATGGCTTACTTTCCGCCAAACATGCGTTTGAACAAACCAGGTTTGACGTAATCCGTGAAACGCATCGGCACGTCTTCACCTAAGAAACGGCTGATCACGTCTTTGTACGCCTCAGACACATCGGTGTTTTCTAAGTGAACCGCAGGCAAGCCTTGGTTGGAGGCGGTCAACACAGTTTCTGATTCGGGAATCACGCCGATCAAGGGAATGCGCAAGATGTCCTGAATGTCCTCTAGCGACAGCATATGGCCGTCTTCCACGCGGCTGGGGTTGTATCGCGTGATGAGCAAGTGCTCTTTGATGGGCGTGTCGCCGTCGATGGCACGCTTGGTTTTGCTGCTGAGCATGCCCAAGATGCGGTCAGAGTCGCGCACAGAAGACACTTCAGGATTGGTGACCACCAAAGCTTCGTCGGCAAAGTGCATGGCCATCATGGCACCCACTTCAATGCCGGCTGGCGAGTCGCACACGATGTAGTCAAACTTCATGTCTTTGAGGTCGTTCAACACACGCTCCACGCCGTCTTGAGACAGCGCATCTTTGTCGCGGGTTTGAGAGGCCGCCAGCACAAACAGGTTGTCACACTGTTTGTCTTTGATCAAGGCTTGATTCAGCGTGGCTTCACCATTGATGACGTTGATGAAGTCATACACCACACGACGCTCGCAACCCATGATCAGGTCGAGGTTACGCAGGCCGACGTCAAAGTCGATGACCACCGTTTTGAAGCCACGCAAAGCGAGGCCAGAGGAAAAACTGGCGCTGGTTGTGGTCTTGCCCACGCCGCCTTTGCCAGAAGTCACCACCACGATTTTTGTCATGAATTAAGCCCTAGTTGTTTCTGTTATTTGAGGTCTGAATTTTACAGTGCTTGCATCACCAACTTGTCGCCTTGCAGGCTGATTTGCGCGGCTTTGCCGGCCACATCTGCTGGCAGCGGGGCATCGCCACTGGTGCGGTAAGTGCCTGCAATCGACAGCAATTCGGCTTCCAGGCATGAGGTAAAGATGCGCGCTTGCTCATCGCCGCGCGCACCTGCAATGGCTTTGCCTCGCAGCGGGGCATAGACGTGGATGTGGCCATCGGCCATGATCTCAGCCCCTGGGTTGACCATGGCCAACACAATCAGGTCGCGGCCCTTGGCATACACGTGCTGGCCAGAGCGCAGTGGTTTGTCAATCACCATGGCTGAGCCGCTGCCGGTTTGCACCTCCCGCACCACTTCGACTTCGCGAATCACTTCTTGAACCACGGTTTCCACCTGAGGTGCAGTGGGCGTTTGGATGCTCAAATCGCTGGCTTCAAACAAGCCTGCCTTGCGCGCGTTAGCTAATTGGTGTTCATTTGCCCCTCGCACGGCCACTGGCAGCATGTGGTGGGTGCGCAGCATCAGACACACCGAGGGCAGGTCGAGCTGGCTGTGGGGGTCTTCTAGGACGCTGAGGTCGATCACCACGGGGTCGTTGTCAAAGAAGCCAGGGGTGGCGCCTAGGCGGCGTGCCATATCTGCTTGCAGGGCGGATGTGTCAGGGGTTTTGAGGAGAAAAGACACCAGGGGCAAAGAGGCACTTTTAATTTCGTAGGCGTGTGGTGCAGCAGCTTGGCTCATGAAACTTGCGTTAAAAATAAAACCTGAACTTTACACGGCAAGGGCATTGATACCTCGGTAAACTTTTTGCCATGCACTTCAAGCACCCCGCTCACACACTTCTCGTCCCATTTGCTTTGAGCACCTTTGCTGCATTGGCTCAGCAAACGCCCGCGCCTGCGACCCCCACCTTGGACATGGGGCGTGTTGAGATCACCAGTGGACGAGACAACGAGACCCAGCAACGCCGTGAATCCACAGCCAGCAAAATTGTGATTGGGCGTGAAGAGATTGAGCGTCAAGGCGACGCCAACCTTGGCGAAATTTTGAAGCGTATGCCAGGCATCACCTTGGGCGGTGCGCCCGGCAGAGGTGGCGGTATTCGCATGCGTGGCATGAGCCAAGGCTACACACAAATCTTGCTTGATGGCCAACGTGTGCCACCAGGTTTTTCAGTCGAGTCACTCACGCCCGAGATGGTCGAGCGAGTAGAAATTTACCGAGCCCCCACCGCCGAGACGGGCGCGCAAGCGATTGCGGGCACCATCAACATCATCACGCGCGAAGGCCGCAAGGGCATGCCCATCGAGTTGAAAGTGGGCTCGTCGTTTCAAGGCGGCTATGTGGCGCCCACTGCATCGATCGTCAAGTACCACGATGCTGACAAGTGGTCGGGCAACTACACCTTGTCTGTCAATCGGTTTGCCGCACCGGACCACAGTGAAAATGATTTAACGCGCACGGATGCTTCTGGTACCACGTTGCGTCAACGTGTGAGTGACAGTCATTACAGTCGCCAAGGGATGAACGTCTCAGCGCGCTTGCAGCTCAAGGGCGATCCGGGCGAGAACTTCACGTTGACGCCGTTTGTGGTGTTGTCCCAAGGCAAAACTCCAAGTTCGATCCTTGCCAGCGAGTCCCTCAACGGTGTGAATGTGGCTGGAAGCCCAGCGACAGCGAGCAGTGAAATCAACAATCACTTTGAACTCGCCCGCTTGAATGGCCAATGGCGACGCAAGCTGTCGACCGACAGCAACATGGAATGGAAATTCAACCTAGGTGGTTGGAACAGCCACAACGAATTTCGACAAACCTCGACAAATACTTCGCTCATTCCAAGCGTTTCAGAAAACTCGCACGTGCAAGACCGTTCATTCAGCCTCGGTGGCAAGTACACCAACGTCATGGGTGGAGGCCACCAGTGGGTGAGTGGCTCAGAACTTGAGTCCGTTCGTCGCACACAAAGTGTCGTGGGCTCCTACTTAGCCAATGCTGGCATTGCTGGCAGTGCCGACTTCAGTGCAAGCACCATGCGCTACGCCGTCTATTCACAAGATGAGTGGCAGCTGACGCCGCATTGGTCGACCCATGTTGGCGCACGATACGAAGGTTTGACCACCGAAGGCAGCACCAGGGTAGGGGAGGTGACCAACCGCAACAGCGTGCTCACGCCTTTGCTGCATGCCATGTGGCGACCTAACCCAGACAGCCGTGACCAAGTTCGCATGAGCCTGACGCGCAGTTTTAAAACACCCAGCATGCCCACCTTGTTGGCCAGACGCGCTTACACGCGTGACGACAACAGCGCGACCAACCCCGACTCATCGGGCAACCCCAACCTCAAGCCTGAAGTTGCCACAGGCTTGGATGTGGCGGTCGAGCGCTATTTACCTCAAGGTGGTGTGTTGAGCGCCAGCGCATTTCACCGCCGCGTGCAAAACCTCATCCGCAGTGTGACAACGCTGGAACCTGGGGTGAATGGTCGCTGGTTGTCAAGCCCACAAAACATCAGCGAAGCCGTGACCGAGGGCATCGAGCTAGAAGCCAAGTTCCGCATGGACCAGTGGATAGCCGATGCGCCCCCCATTGACCTGCGCAACAACATGAGCTTTTACCGCTCACGCGTGCTCAGCGTGATGGGGCCTGATAACCGCCTAGACCAACAGCCCAGCATGACGGCTAACCTTGGCGCAGATTACCGATTGAAGTCTGCGCCGCTCACCATCGGCGGCAATGTCAACTACAACCCCGGTTACAGCACACGTTTGAGCGCCCAACAGCTGGCCACCGTGTCGCAAAAACGGGTGATGGATGTGTATGGTTTGTGGCGTTTAGACAGCAGCACAGCCTGGCGTCTGACCTTGAGCAACCTTGATCCACGCAACTACAACACAGGCAGCGTCTACAGCGGCAGTGGTGTGACTGAGAACAGCCGCACCCAAAACCGCAGCTGGACCAATGTGCAAATTCTTTTAGAGAAAAAACTATGACGCAACGCGACGGTGCTTGGTATGACCGCATGTACAACAACCGCACCTTGGTGCCCGAGCATGCGGCGCATTTTGCACATTGGCGCGAAGCCTCTGCGCAAGTGCGCGCCACGCATCGTTGCTTTCAAGATGTGGCCTATGGTCGGGGCTTGAATGAAACCTTAGATATTTTTCTCAGCGACACAGCAGCCGACAAAGCGCCTGTGGTGGTGTTCATCCACGGCGGTTATTGGCGTTCACTCGACAAGGCTGACCATTCGTTCATCGCGCCTACCTTCACCGCGCAAGGCGCGCATGTGGTGGTGCCCAACTATGCACTGTGCCCCGCAGTCACGGTGTCTGACATCACGTTGCAAATGGTCAAGTGTGTGGCCTGGGTCTGGCGTAATATCCATCGCTTCGGCGGTGACCCCAGCCGCATCACACTGGTAGGCCATTCTGCTGGTGGGCATTTGGTGACCATGTTGCTGGCCTGTGATTGGAAAGCCTATGCCGCTGATTTACCAGCCCAGTTGGTGACCAAGGCTTTGTCGATTTCTGGTTTGTATGAGCTGGCATCTGTGCAAGCCACGCCTTACCTCACAGACAGTTTGCGTTTGACCGATGACGTGGTGTTGCGTAACAGCCCGGCTTGGATGCCAGCGCCCCAGCAGGGAACGCTCTACAGCGTTGCCGGTGGCATTGAAAGCGAAGAGTTCATTCGCCACACCTTTTTGATTCAACAAGCTTGGGGCAAAACGTGTGTGCCTGTTGCAGAGACTTTGGATGGCTTGCAGCACTTCAGCATCGTCGAGGCCATGACGCAACCCGGCCATCGCTTGCACAAGCTGGCACTTGAGCTGCTTCACAAGTAAACCTCTTTGGTATCAAGCAGCGCAAAAGATAAAAGCCTGTCATGCACAAAGCAGACAGGCTTTTTTGTTGGGCCGAAATGAGGACTTAACGCCAGTGTTACATCAACAGATGTTCACCCGCGTTGTCGCCACCCAACGTGACGTAGTTCACCTTGCGGATGTCCATGAGCTTCAAGCCGCCCGCGTAGCTGATGGAGCTTTGCACGTCTTGCTCCATCTCAATCAGCGTGTTGGCCAATTTGCCTTTGATGGGCTCGAGGATGCGTTTGCCCTCCACGTGCTTGTATTCGCCTTTGTTGAAATCGGAGGCTGAGCCGTAGTATTCCTTGAACATCTCGCCGTCCACTTCCACCGTCTTGCCTGGCGACTCTTCGTGGCCTGCAAACAGCGAGCCAATCATCACCATGCTCGCGCCAAAGCGGATGCTCTTGGCAATGTCGCCATGGTTGCGAATGCCGCCGTCTGCAATGATGGGCTTGGTCGCCACGCGGGCGCACCACTTGAGCGCTGACAACTGCCAGCCGCCTGTGCCAAAACCTGTTTTGAGCTTGGTGATACACACCTTGCCTGGACCCACGCCCACTTTGGTTGCATCTGCGCCCCAGTTTTCGAGGTCGATCACGGCTTCAGGTGTGGCCACGTTGCCCGCGATGACAAAGCTATGGGGCAACTTGGCCTTGATGTAGCCAATCATGTCGCGCACGCTGTCGGCATGGCCATGGGCAATGTCGATGGTGATGAATTCAGGTGTCAGGCCACCAGAGGCCAAGGCGTCCACCGTGGCGCGGTCTGGCGCTTTGACGCCCAAAGAGATAGAGGCGTACACACCCTTGGCGTGCATGTCTTTCACGAATTGCACGTTGTCCAAATCGAAACGGTGCATCACGTAAAAGTAGTTGTTTTGCGCCATCCACAGGCAGATGCTTTCATCCACCACGGTCTTCATGTTGGCGGGGACGACGGGCAAGCGGAACTTGCGGCCACCCAGTTCAACCCCTGCATCACATTCAGAGCGGCTTTCTACGCGGCACTTGCGTGGCAGCAACAAAATGTTGTCGTAATCAAAAATTTCCATATTCCCAAGCTCCAGAAAATAACGTTCGAAGATTGAGCGCTTGGCTTGGCCGGTTTTTTAGAGCGCAAAAGGCGGGCATAAAAAAACCGAGCGCAAGAATCTTGGGCCCGGTGGCTGATTCTAAACCCTAAAATTGCCCCATGCATTTTTCACCCGATACCTCGCCCTTGCTCCAAGGCCTCAACAATGAACAAGCGGCGGCGGTGACCTTGCCTCAGGCGCATGCCCTGATCTTGGCAGGGGCGGGTTCGGGCAAGACGCGGGTGCTGACCACGCGCATTGCGTGGCTCATGCAAACGGGGCAAGTGTCGCCCGGTGGTTTGTTGGCTGTGACGTTTACCAACAAGGCTGCCAAAGAAATGCTCACCCGTTTGTCGGCCATGTTGCCGGTGAATGTGCGCGGCATGTGGGTAGGCACCTTTCACGGGCTATGCAACCGCTTTTTGCGAGCGCATTGGAAGCTGGCCAATTTGCCACAGTCTTTTCAAATCTTGGACACCCAAGACCAGCTCAGTGCCATCAAGCGCTTGAGTAAGCAGTTTCAGGTGGACGACGAACGCTACCCGGCCAAGCAAACCATGCGCTTCATTGCGGGTTGCAAAGAAGACGGCCTGCGCCCCAAAGACGTGGTGGTGCGCGACCCCGACGACCGCAAACGCGTGGAGCTGTACGAGCTCTACGAAGCCCAATGCCAACGCGAAGGCGTGGTGGACTTTGGCGAACTCATGCTGCGCTCGTACGAACTGCTGCGCGACAACGATCCGCTGCGCGAGCACTACCGCCGTCGTTTTCAGCACATCTTGGTGGACGAGTTTCAAGACACCAACAAGCTGCAATACGCGTGGCTCAAACAGCTCGCTGGCCCTGTGGATGGCGGCGGTGGCGCCATCTTGGCCGTAGGCGACGACGACCAAAGCATTTACGCCTTCCGTGGCGCACGCGTGGGCAACATGGCCGACTTTGTGCGCGAATACAACGTGACCCACCAAATCAAGCTCGAGCAAAACTACCGCAGCTTCAGCAACATTTTGGACAGCGCCAACCACCTGATCAGCCACAACAAAGGCCGCTTGGGAAAAAACCTGCACACCACCCAAGGCGCTGGCGAGCCCGTGCGCGTGTATGAGTCGCCCACCGACTTTGCCGAAGCGCAATGGATGGTGGAAGAAATGAAGCAACTCTTGCGCGACGGCAAAGACGGCGACGGCACAAACGGTCTGCAGCATCGCAGTGAAATTGCGGTGCTCTACCGCAGCAACGCACAAAGCCGCGTGATTGAAACCGCGTTGTTCAACGCTGCCATGCCTTACCGCGTGTACGGTGGCTTGCGGTTTTTTGAACGCGCTGAGATCAAACACGCCTTGGCCTATTTGCGCTTGTTAGAAAACCCGCGCGACGACACCAGCTTCATGCGCGTGGTCAACTTCCCGCCGCGCGGCATTGGTGCGCGCAGCATCGAGCAGTTGCAAGACGCCGCGCGTGCCATGGGCTGCGCCATGAGCGATGCCGTCACTGCCGTGGCAGGCAAAGCAGGCGCCAACCTCAGCGCCTTTGTGGCCAAGATTGATGTGCTGCGCGAGCAAACGCAAGGCCAAAACTTGCGCCAAATCATTGAGCTGCTGCTGGATCACTCGGGCTTGATGGCCCATTACCAAACCGAGCGCGAAGGCCAAGACCGCATCGAAAACTTGCAAGAGTTGGTCAATGCCGCTGAAAGCTTTGTGACGCAAGAGGGCTTTGGTCGCGATGCCGTGGCCTTGCCCGTGGACGAGCACGGCCAGCCTGTGGTGATGGCGGTGAATGCAGCCTCAGCTGACGTGGCTGATGAGGCAGTCACGCGCCAGCCCGCAACCCAAACCATGATCAACGCAGACACCGGCGAAACTTTGTCGCCCTTGGCTGCCTTCCTCACGCACGCCGCGCTGGAGTCGGGCGACAACCAAGCGCAAGCGGGCCAAGACGCGATTCAGCTGATGACGGTGCATGCCTCCAAGGGCTTGGAGTTTGACTGCGTGTTCATCACGGGCATGGAAGAGGGCTTGTTTCCGCATGAAAATTCGATGAACGACTTTGATGGCCTCGAAGAAGAGCGCCGCCTCATGTATGTGGCCATCACGCGTGCGCGCAAACGTTTGTACCTCAGCCATTCCCAAACCCGCATGCTGCATGGCCAAACGCGCTACAACCTGAAAAGCCGTTTCTTTGAAGAACTGCCCAAGCACACGATGAAGTGGATCACGCCTGCACGTTCAGCCTTTGCCGATGCCATGCCCTCAAGGCGAGATGCCTGGCAAAACCCTGCATGGTCCAGCAACGCTTGGGGCGGCGGTGCGGCCACTGCGGCAGCGCCAGTGCCTCAGCGCGCTGCACCTGTGGCCAGTGGCCCCAATGCCTGGGTACGCAGTGGCGTGCAGGTGTTTCATGCCAAGTTTGGCGAAGGGGCGGTGGTGAGCATTGAGGGTGTGGGCGACGATGCCCGTGCGCAAGTGAACTTCCCGCGTCACGGCACCAAGTGGCTGGCGCTGAGTGTGGCCAAGCTCACGCAGGTGTGATCACGCGTAAATCACGTCTGAGGTGAAGCAGTCTTTGAAGCTGTAATACGACGAGCAAAAAAACATGGACGCCAGCATCAGCATGGCGGGCAGCAAGGCCATGGCAGCAAAGTCGCCATCGCCCACCAAGCCGCCAATCAGTGTGATGACCAACGTGGTGCCCAAGAAGATGGCCGTCCACATCACGCCAAACACCAAAAACGCCCGCCAATTGCTGAAGCAGGCCACGGTGCTGAAGAACAAACTTTTAGACCAAGGCACGCCATGCCAGTGGGTCAGGGCGGGGGCGTGCCAAAACACCAAAGACAAAGGCAAATACAACATGAGCGATAGCCACATGGCATTTTGAAAATCGGGCGTCATGATGGTTTCCAATTCCAGTGAACCACCCACCAGATACAACTTGGCAAAGTCACCACCGTCCACCAGTGTGGATAAGCCCATCACGCCCACAAAGCAAAGTGCGTAAATCAACCCCAGCACAACCATGTTGCGTTTGCCTTCTGCGCCCGTTCTAAAGCCCGCCGCCAAAATGAGGGGCATGGGGAATTTGCCCAGTTCCACCTCGCGTGTGGCAGCCATCAGTCCCAAGGTGGCCGCAGGCAGCAGCATCAAGGCCAAAAAACTGCCCACCACAGGCACGATGGAGAGGATGGACATGCTGGCCATGAACATGAAGAACAAGCCCGTGAGTGCCAGTGGTTGCTTCCAAAAAGCGCGAATGCCTTGGCGCACCCAGAGCGAGCCAGTTTTTGCGGGAACGACGTTGAGTTTCATAGGTCAGAGTGTGACAGGGTGCGCCACACGCTGGCGCAGCACACGCTCAAAGTGTGTGGGGTCGTGGGGTTGAAGCATGCTGGCTTCGCGCGGCAGGTGGAAGTCCCACAGGCGCGAAGTCCAAAAACGCAAGGCACCCGCCCGCAACATGGGGTTGAGCAACTGGCGCTCAGCGGCGGTGAAAGGGCGGACCGATTGGTAAGCGGCAATGAACGCTTGGGCTTTGGCTGCATCGTGCGTGCCATCGGTGTCGATGTCTTCAGAGTGGTGGGTGCACCAGTCGTTCAAACACACGACCACATCAAACAGCCAGGTGTCCACGCCTGCAAAGTAAAAGTCGAAAAAGCCAGTGAGCTTTGGCGACTCGGCGCTTCCATCAAACATCACGTTGTCGCGGAACAAGTCGGCGTGGACAGGGCCGCGGGGCAAGGCGGTGTAGGCCGATGACGCGGCAATGTGGTTTTGGTGGGCCAGCTCGGTTTGAATCAGCGCAGCTTGCGACGGGCTTAAAAATGGCAGCACCACAGGCACGGTGTCGTTCCACCAAGACAGGCCCCGCAGGTTGGGCTGTTGGCGGTTGTAGTCGCGGCCAGCCAAGTGCATGCGGGCCAGCATGTTGCCCACAGCCGCGCAGTGGGCAGCTGAAGGGGCCAGTTCGCTTTGTCCGCGCAAGCGGTTGACAACCGCAGCAGGCTTGCCTTCAACGGTGAGCAAGATGTCGCCGTCTTGGTTAGACACGGGGTCTGGCACAGGAATACCACCTTGTGCCAAGTGTTTCATCAGGTACAAATAAAACGGCAGTTGCGCGTGCGTGAGTCGCTCAAACAGCGTGAGCACGAATTGACCTTCGCTGCTGGTGAGAAAGTAATTGGTGTTCTCAATGCCGCCTTGGATGCCCTTGAGTTCGACCAGTTCGCCAAGTTTGAGTTGGGTCAGCAGCTCTTGCGCGGTGGACTCTGAAACTTCTGTGAAAACTGCCATGAATGCCAAGGGGTTAAAAGTTGGCTTCATTGTAGTTGGGGCTTGTTTGTCTCTTTGTCTTTTGGTGCTGGGCTCGCTTGAGGGCTGAGGGATGAGCGGGTTCCTCATGCTGGGGTACCAGAAATCGTCACCCGCTCATCCCTCAACCCACCATCCGCGTCCAGCGAGCCCAGCAACAGAGAACAAATGCCATGCAACAACCACGGCACAATCAACAGCTATGAGTGAATCCAAAACATTGCTGCTGGTCGACGGCTCCAGCTACCTTTATCGCGCATTCCATGCCATGCCCGACCTGCGCGCTGTGCCAGGCGACCCATCCAGCGCCGCCACAGGCGCCATTCGCGGCATGATCAACATGATGCAAGCCCTGCGCAAAGAAGTGCCCACTCAGTTGGCCGCTTGCGTGTTTGACGCCAAAGGCCCCACCTTTCGCGACGAGATGTACCCCGCGTACAAGGCCAACCGCTCACCCATGCCAGACGATTTGCGTGCGCAAATCGAACCCATCCATGCCATGGTGCGCATGTTGGGTTGGACGGTGCTCGATGTGCCGGGCGTGGAAGCCGACGACGTGATTGCCACCTTGGCCGTGACCGCTGCCCAGCAAGGTTTGACGGTGGTGGTGTCGAGTGGTGACAAAGACTTGAGCCAGTTGGTGAACGAGCACATCACCATCATCGACACCATGAACGGCAAAAAGCGCGATGTGGCGGGCGTGACCGCCGAGTTTGGCGTGCCGCCCTCGCTGATGATCGACTACCAAACCTTGGTGGGCGACACGGTCGACAACGTGCCCGGCGTGGCCAAGGTCGGCCCCAAGACCGCGGCCAAGTGGCTGATGGAATACGGCTCGCTCGACAACTTGCTGCAACACGCTGCCGACATCAAAGGCGTGGCAGGCGAAAACCTGCGTCAAGCGGTGGCGTGGCTGCCCACAGGCCGCCAACTGGTGACCATGAAAACCGATTGTGATTTGTCGGCCTATGTGCCAAGCTTGCCCGCCCTCGATGCCTTGCACTTGGCCGAGCCCGACAAGCCTGGACTGCAAACCTTTTACGAAACCTATGGCTTCAAAGGTTTGGCCCGCGCCATCCGCGAAGGCACTGATTCCACCAGTGCGGCAGGCAACAAAGACGCCAAACCCAAGTTTGAACCCAACCCCAGCCTGTTTGACGAACCCTTGCCGACGGTGTCAGCCGTGACCGACAAACATTACGACTGTGTGCTGGACTGGGCCATGTTCGACGCATGGCTGGCCAAACTCAAGGCTGCCGAGCTGGTGGCGTTTGACACCGAGACCACCTCACTCGA
>JAIXRH010000022.1 GCA_027485285.1 Comamonadaceae bacterium
TCCGGGACGTTTGGCGTTGAGCGACCTGGCCAACTACCAAGCCAAAGAACGCACGCCGCTCTGCTTTGACCATGCAGCGCTCAGTCGCGTGTATCGGGTGTGCGGTTTTCCACCGCCTAGTTCGGGCGCGTTGGCCATGGGTCAAATCCTGGGCATGCTGCAACACACGCCTGCATCGCTGATGAGCTCGCCAGTGGACACGGCGGACGGGGGGCCCGATCCGCGTTGGTTGCATCTGTACAACGAGGCCGCGCGCCTGGCCTTTGCTGACCGGGCCCAATATGTGGCCGACCCTGACTTCGTCAGCGGCCCTGGTGGCGATTGGCAAAGCTTGCTGGCCCCTGCCTATTTGCGCGAGCGTGCCAAACTCATTCGCCCCACAGCCATGCTGCAAGCCTCGCCCGGGGTGCCTGTGCGCGCACAAGGCAGCAGCTTGGCACCCATGGTTGAGCAGCCTGAGTTCGGCACCTCGCACATCAGCATCGTCGACGGGCAGGGCAACGCGCTGGCCATGACCACCACCATCGAAGACGCGTTTGGTGCCCGCCAAATGGTCAAAGGTTTTTTGCTCAACAACGAGCTGACCGATTTCAGCTTTGTCCCGCGCGATCCACAAGGCCGCGCCGTGGCCAACCGTGTGCAGCCCAACAAGCGCCCGCGTTCGTCCATGTCGCCCACCTTGGTGTTTGACAAAGCCTCAGGCCAGTTGGTGATGAGTCTGGGCAGCCCGGGTGGCGCGATGATCATTCACTACACCGCCAAAACTTTGGTGGGCGTGTTGAACTGGGGGCTGAGCCCGCAGCAAGCCATTGCACTGCCCAACTTTGGCAGTGTGGGCGGGCCTTTGGTGGTGGAAGGCGGCCGCTTCGCGCCTGCAACGCTCGCGGCCCTGCGCGAGCGCGGCCAAGAGGTGCGCGAACAAGCATTGACCAGCGGCCTGCAAGCGGTGGTGCGTCAAAATACATCTGGCCGATCGGCATGGATCAGTGGCGCTGACCCTCGCCGCGAAGGCGTGGTGTTGGGCGAGTGACGAACAAAAGAAAGTGACGCATGTTTTTGAACAGAAATTTAGTCGCCGCATGGCGTGCAACGGTGTGGTTGGCCTTGGCGGCCTGCTTGTTGGTCATGTCTGGTGCGGCCAGTGCGCGTTCACCCCTCGACATGGAACACATCTTGGGTGCGGATTTCAACCGTCGCACGGGCTTGCCGACGGGCGGGCACACCCTGCTCAATGGCGATGTGCGCATCATTCCTGGCAGCGAGTCTGCGCCAGACGCCACGGGTGTGTACCGCGCCCACGTGCAAATGGCGGACCCATCCAAGCCTGGCCTGTGGTTGACCAAAACCGATCGCAATGGCAAGCCCATGCAAAACACCATGTTTCCTAAAGCATGGAATGCCGAGCGCGTGGCGTCTGAGTTAGACGCGGCATGGAACAGCCCCCACAAAACCATCCGGGGTGACAAGTGGAGTGCCCTGACCCCCAGCGGTGTGCGCGTGGAGGGCTACACCGCCCCTCGCGTCACGGCCTATCCCGTCTATGCCAAATGATGCGCAAATGACCATGCAACACATCCATTTCTTTCACCATCAAGAATTGCCAGTGCCTGGCTCTAGCGCCAAGCCTGTGACTTATCCCGTGTGCGAATGGCGTGCGCCCAAAGGGCATGCAAGCGATGCTGCTCAGCACCCCATCAACCGCTTTGTGTGCAGTTGGCTGACCAGTGACATGGCGGACGTGGCACGTTGCGACGAAGCCTTGAGCGCCTTGGCGCAACTGCAAAGCCACAGCTTGACCGAGTGGTTTGCCGATGGCGATATGTTTTGCGTGGACTTCAGGACGAGTGGCGTGCAGTTCAACCAAAGCAATGTGGGGCCAGAGGACACGGACTGGTGGAATTTGCCAGAAGGGCGCTTTGCCCTGGCTGAGGTGATTGTGGTCTTGCAAGCGTGGCGTGATTTCTTGGCGCAAGCTGCGAAGCACTGAGCGTTCAGAACTCAGCGCTTGCGCTGATGAGTCAACGCATTTCAATATCGGCCAAACCATCTTTGTGTTTGAGCGCATCGCGCATCAGCGCATAGCGCGTCATGCGCTGACCTTGCACCAAGCGAATCACACGTTTCAAGGGAATGCCGATGTGTGCCAAGGTTTGGCTGGCCAGCATGAGGCTGCCTTCAATCACTTCGGGTACCACCTCAGCAGCGCCTGCGGCGCGCAGGTCTTCAAGGTGTTCGTCGTCGTGGGTGCGCACAATCACGGGCACCTGGGGCGCGTGTTCTTTGACCCACGCCAACACCTTCAAGGCAGAAGGCAAATCGGGGTAGGTCACGGCCACTGCGGCGGCACGCACCAAGCCAGCGGACATCAGGCTAGAGAATTGGGTGGCGTCGCCCAGTTCAACGAGGTGACCGTGGTCGCGGCCCATTTGTACCCGTTCAGGGTCAGAGTCCATTGCCACAAAAGGTATTTTTTCTAAAGTGAGCAAATCAGCCAAGTTGTGGCCGCTGCGTCCGTAGCCGCAGACGATGACGTGATGGTCAATCTTCAAGCTTCGTTGAGCCATGCCAGTCAACGCCAGCGACTGCAGCAGCCAATCGTTGCTGATGAAGCGGTTCACGATGCGGTCCGCGTTCATCACCAGGAACGGTGTGGCAATCATCGACAGCACCATCGATGCCAAGATGGGGCTCATCCATTCTGCGGGGATGAGTGCGTTTTGCAGGCCGAGTGAGAGCAATACAAAACCAAATTCACCCGCTTGTGCGAGGTAGAGCGCAGTGCGCAGGCTCACACCCGCCGGCGCGCCCGTGAGGCGGGCCAACACAAACACCAAACCTGCTTTGAAAAGCAAGGGCACGATCGACAACAGCAGCACCCACGCCCAGCTGTCGATCAGCACTTCCCAATCGAGCTTCATGCCGATGGTGATGAAAAACAAGCCCAGCAGCACATCGTGGAAGGGGCGAATGTCGGCCTCCACTTTGTGTTTGTAATCAGTCTCGGCAATCAGCATGCCTGCCAAGAACGCGCCCATGGCCAGAGACAAGCCCGCCAGCTCGGTGAGCCAAGCGAGGCCCAAAGTCATGAACAGCAGGTTGAGCATGAACAGCTCATCACTCTTGCGTTTGGACACGATCTGCAGCCACGCCCGCATGACCCGCTGCCCGCCCCACAACAGCAGGCCCACCAGCGCGGTGGCTTTGAGCATGGCGATGGACAGCACGCGCCAAATGTTGTGCTCGCCCATGTCAGCCAGCGCGGGAATGAGCACCAGCAGCGGCACCACAGCCAAATCTTGAAACAATAAAACGCCCATCACGCGTTGGCCGTGGGGCGACTCCATCTCCACACGATCCGCCATGAGCTTGACCACAATGGCCGTGCTCGACATGGCCAGCGCACTGCCCAGCGCAATAGAGGCTTGCCAACTCAAACGCCAGATGTAGCCCAGCTCTTTGATTGCCAAGCCCAGCGCGAGGTTGAATAAAAATGCGCCGACCAGGGTCAGCACCACTTGGCCCAACCCCAAACCAAACACCAGCTTGCGCATGCGCATGAGCTTGGGCAGGTTGAACTCCAGCCCGATGACGAACATCAAAAACACCACGCCAAATTCGGCCAAGTGTTCCACCGCCACCGACTCTTTGGCCAGCGCCAAAGCGTTGGGGCCAATCACCACACCCGCAAACAAATAGCCCAGCATGGCGGGCAAATGCAGCAGTCGGCACGCCACCACGCAGAGCACGGCAGCGCACAAATACAGCAGGGTGAGTTCTAGGGAGGACATGACACCAATGGTACTGAGCGTTTGTGACGCGCCCACGGGGTGTCCTCACATAAACTCAGGTTTTGTTGTTCAAGCAAGGTCACTCCATGGATTTAGGACTCAAAGGCAAGTGGGCACTGGTGGGCGGTGCAAGCAAAGGTTTGGGCTTTGGCTGTGCGCAGTCACTTGCACGCGAAGGCGCCAATGTGGTCATCGTGGCGCGTGGCGCTGAAGCGCTAGAAGCGGCAGCCTCCGAGCTGCGCCGATTGGGTTCAACTGTTCTTGCGGTGGCGGTTGACATCACCACCGCACAGGGGCGTGACGCCATTTGGTCGGTGGCCGGTGGCCCTGGCAAAAACTTTGACATTGTGGTGACCAACGCGGGTGGCCCGCCACCTGGCGACTTTCGCCATTGGGAACGTGACGACTGGATCAAGGCGGTGGACGCCAACATGCTCACGCCCATTGAGCTCATCAAAGCCACGGTGGATGGCATGGCCGAGCGTGGGTTTGGCCGCATTGTCAACATCACCTCCAGCGCTGTGAAAGCGCCCATCGACATTTTGGGTTTGTCCAACGGCGCGCGTTCAGGGCTGACAGGTTTTGTGGCGGGCTTGGCGCGCTCGCCAAAGCTGGCGGCCAACCATGTGACCCTCAACAACCTGTTGCCAGGCGCCTATGACACCGACCGTCTCAGGTCCACCATGCTAGGGGCGGTTGAAAAAACGGGGCAGTCGATGGAGGTGATTGCCGACGCCCGCAAAAAAACCATTCCTGCCCAACGCTTTGGCCATCCGCAAGAATTTGGCGACACCTGTGCGTTTTTGTGTTCTGTGCAAGCGGGCTACATCACTGGCCAAAACATCTTGACCGATGGTGGGGCTTACGCCGGGACGTATTGAGTCATTGGCGTGAGGACACCACAATGCCGCCGATGATCATCACAAACGCGGCAAGGTGATACAGCTGTGGCAATTCGCCCAAGGCGAGCGCCGAGAGCGTGGCAGCAAACAAAGGCGTGAGGTTGGCAAAAAAGCTTGCAATGTTGGGGCCCACGCGTTGCACCCCCAAGCCCCAGCAACGGTAGGCCAAAACCGAGGGGCCCACGGCAACATAAACCAGCGCCGCAACCAAGGGCCAGCTCCAACGGATGTGCACATTTTCCAAACCTGTGTAGCCCGCCCATTCCACTGCTGTGAATGCGCCAGACCAAGCCAATCCAAAGACAACTTGTGCCATTAAGAAGAATGCCCAATTGCCCCGCACTTGGGCTGGCTCTTGTGTTTGCGTCAGCAGCCAGCTGTACCAAGCCCAGCAGACGGTGGCGATGAGCACAAACACATCCCCCAAAACCAATTGCACATGGGTCAGCGCATGCCAGTCCGCGCGGCACAGCACCAACAGAACGCCCACGATAGACAACAAGGCCCCAAAGAGTTGCCGTTTGCGGACCACTTGTTTGAAAAAGAACGCCCCCATGGCCAGCATGAACACGGGCGCGCTCGAGGCGACCAAGGTGACATTGATAGGGGTAGAGGTTTGTAGAGCCAAGTACTGCAAGCTGCTGTAGCACCCCACGCCCAACAAGCCCAGCAAGCCATAACGCTTCCAATGCGGCCACAAAGGACTGGCGCGTCGGAGCACTTGGTGCGCGATGGGCAAGAGCAGGACAAAGGCCAGTACCCAGCGTAAAAAGTTCAGCGTCAACGGGGGAATGAGCTCTTGCACCAGTCGCCCCACGATGGCGTTGCCTGCCCACAAAACCGGCGGAATCAACATAAGCGCCGCTGTGCGCAGCGTTAAGGCTTGGGGGACTAAGGACATAAGTGACGCACTGTACCTGAGCACAGTTAACCCGGGTGACATGCAAACGGCCAAAATCATGGCAGGATTCAGATTCTTAAAAACAAGTCTTTCAGGAGCACCACCCCATGACCCAAGCAGTCATCATCCATCAACACGGCGGCCCCGAAGAGCTCAAGCTCGTGGACGTCACTGTGGGCCAACCTGGCCCTGGTGAAATTCGCATTCGCCACAAAGCCATTGGCTTGAACTTCATTGACGTGTACCAACGCACGGGGGTGTACCCCATGCCGATGCCTTTGCACTTGGGCATGGAAGCTTCCGGCATCATCGAAGCTGTGGGCGAAGGTGTGACGCATTTGAAGGTGGGTGACCGCGCTGCTTATGCCAGCCATCCTTCCGGCAGCTACTGCGAAGAGCGTGTGATGCCTGCCAAGTGTGTGTGCAAGTTGCCTGACGCGATTTCGTTTGAAACCGGTGCTGCCATGATGCTGAAGGGGTTGACCGCACAGTATTTGCTCAAACGCACGCTGCCACAAGGCGGTCTGCACGCGGGTGACTTCATCTTGTTCCATGCCGCCGCCGGTGGCGTGGGCCTGATTGCTTGTCAATGGGCCAAGGCTTTGGGATACCAACTGATTGGCACGGCAGGCAGCGATGCCAAATGCGAGTTGGCCAAAGCCAATGGCGCTGCATATGTCATCAACTACAACACAGAAGACTTCTTGGTGCGTGTGAAAGAAATCACGGGTGGCAAGGGCGTGAAAGTGGTGTACGACTCGGTGGGCAAAGACACGTGGGACAAGTCACTGGACTGTCTCACGCCATTAGGTTTGATGGCTAGCTTTGGCAATGCCTCGGGTGCACCTGCGCCCATCGCGCCTGGCTTGTTGGGCGCGAAGGGTTCGATCTACCTCACACGCCAAACCTTGTTCAATCACATCGTCACGCGCGAAAGCACGCAAGCGATGGCGGACGATTTGTTTGAAGCGGTGACCAGTGGCAAAGTGAAGATTCACATTGACCAAACTTACCCCTTGGCCAATGTGGCCCAAGCGCACCGCGATTTGGAAGCCCGCAAAACCACGGGTTGCACCATCCTCACTTTGTGATGATGGCGCAGGCGTTTCAGGCGCTGGGTTCGGCGTCCTGAAACTTGTCTGCGCGGCAGGTGAGCACCAACGTGTCGCGGTGACCGCCCTCAGCCAAGGGCTGAATGGGCGTGCTTTCGTGAATCACGCGGCGGTCATCTAGCAACAGCAATGACCAAGGCTCATGCAGGGTGAAGCGTTCGCCGTGCGGGCCGTTGGCTTCAAACACGCGGGTTTCGCCGCCTTTGATGTGGCTGCGGTTGACCATGAACACCGCCACAAAATCCACGCCATCGCGGTGAGCGCCTTCAGGGGTGGGCCTGCCTATGCCGTCTGTCGTGTCTATGCGGAACTGATGCGCTTCGATGCACCACTTGCTGGGGGGTGTGCCGTGCACTTGGCTTGCTGTGTTGGCCAGTGCCGTGAGTAACTGGGTCCATGCGGGGGACGCCACGGTGGCCGCTTGCATGGGTTCAAACCAGCGCTCCATGCCGCCGTGCAGCGCGTTGTAGTCCACCGATTGCCAATGGGCGCGATGCGGCACTTGGGCCAAGGCCTGGTGTTCAAACACAAAGCTGCTGTGCAAGCGGCGACGATAGCGACCCCCGTCCTTGAGGTAGTTGTCGGGCGGCATGTGGTCCCAGTGGGGGGACAGGGCTTGCAGCGCATCAACGGTGCAGCCCGCCCACTCGGCCACGTTGGCGGCGCTCAAGACGGCATAGCCTTTGTGTTGAACTGTGGCAGTGAGATCTGACACAGAAACGGTTTGGGGTGAAAGAATTTGCATAGTCAGTGTCCGCGGCGAACGCGCAGCACTTCGTCCAAGATCAGGCAAGCTGCACCCAGCGTGATGCCGCTGTCGGCCACGTTGAACGCGGGAAAGTGAACGCCTGCGTAATAAAAATCAAGAAAGTCCACCACGTAGCCATAGAGCACGCGGTCAATCACGTTGCCCACTGCCCCGCCCAAGATGCAGGCAATGGCAAAGCCAAACAGCTTTTGGCCGGGGTGTTTCTTGAGCATCCACACCATGGCGATGGTGGCGACCACGCCAAGACCCGTGAAGAACCAACGCTGCCAACCACCCGCTGTGGCGAGGAACGAAAACGCAGCGCCTTCGTTGTGCACGCGAACGATGTTGAAAAAGCTGTTCACAGCAAAGCCTTCGCCCAACTGATACGTGCTGACGATGAGCACTTTGGTGAATTGGTCGGCCAAGAGCACCAATGCGGCGAGGCCCAGCCACACCCAATAGGAGGTGGTGTTGCGAATGAAAGTGTGGCGTGCCATAGACGGGCTCTAGTTAGGCAAAGTGGCGCACTTCACCGTCGCCGTGCAAGTTGCTGTCGCAGCGGCCGCACAGGGTGGGGTGGACGGGGTTGTGACCGACGTCGTCGCTGTAGTGCCAGCAGCGGTCGCACTTTTGGGCGTTGCTGGCTTTCACGTCAACCGTCAAGCCTTCGCCCTGGGTCAAGGTCACTTTGGAGGTGATGAACACAAACTTCAAGTCGTCACCCAACGAGGCCAAAGCGTCATAGCTTGCGCCATCGCAGCGAATGACCAGCTCCGCTTGAAGTGATGCACCCACCAAACCTTCGGTGCGTTTGTTTTCAATTTCTTTGTTGGCAATTTCGCGCACGTGTTGCACGGTGCGCCATTTGTCCATCATCGCGGGATTGACCTCGCCGAAGTGGGTGAAGTTCTCCAAGAAAATCGATTCAGATTTGCCAAAGGTAGTCCACGCTTCTTCCGCGGTGAAGCTGAGGAACGGCGCCATCCAGCGCAGCATGGCGTGGGTGATTTGGTGCAACGCGGTTTGCGCACTGCGGCGAGCCAGCGACTTGGGTGCTGTGGTGTAGAGGCGGTCTTTGAGCACGTCCAAATAGAACGCACCCAAATCTTCTGAGCAATACAGCTGCAACTTCGACACCACGGGGTGGAACTCGTACGCATCGAAGTGCGCACGAATGTCGGCTTGCACTTGGGCGGCGCGAGACAGCGCGACCTTGTCAATTTCCAACATGTCGTCAAACGCCACGGCGTCTGTTGCTGGATCAAAGTCGCTCACGTTGGCCAGCAAGAAGCGCAGGGTGTTGCGAATGCGGCGGTAGGCATCGACCACACGGGCCAGGATTTTGTCGTCGATGTTCAGGTCGCCCGAGTAGTCGGTAGAAGCCACCCACAAGCGCACGATCTCTGCACCCATCTTGTCGCTCACCTCTTGCGGCGCCACGGTGTTGCCCAAGCTCTTGCTCATCTTGCGGCCTTGGCCGTCGGTGGCAAAGCCGTGGGTCAGCAGGCCTTTGTAGGGCGCACGGTCGTACAAGGCACAGCCCAACAGCAAGGAGCTGTGGAACCAGCCACGGTGTTGGTCGTGGCCTTCTAGGTACAAGTCGGCTTCAGGAATCGAGTTGTCGGGCGAATCATGGAAAGGTGCACGGTGGTTCACGCCAAAGCTGTAGGCATCTTTGTGGCTGCCGCGCAGCACGTGTTGGAAGGTAGACCCTGAGTCAAACCACACTTCCAAAATGTCCGTGCTCTTGGTGTAGCTGGCGGCGTTATCGCCGGGTTGGTTGAGGATGTCTTCCACCGTCACGCGGCTCCAAGCTTCGATGCCGCCTTGTTCCACGATGTCGGCCGCTTGGTCCATGATGGCCATGGTGCGTGGGTGCAATTCGCCACTGTCTTTGTGCAAGAAGAACGGCACGGGCACGCCCCAGCTGCGTTGGCGCGAGATGCACCAGTCGGGGCGGTTGGCAATCATGTCGCGCAAACGCGCGCGGCCGTTTTCTGGGTAGAAATGGGTTTGGTCAATCGCGTGCAAGGCGAGTTCGCGCAATGATTTGCGCGACTTGTCGGTGATGAACTTGCCCGTGGTTTTTTCGGTGGTGCTGTCAAACGCATCCATGCGAATGAACCACTGCGCTGCCGCGCGATAAATGACGGGCGTTTTGTGACGCCAGCAATGCGGGTAGCTGTGGGTGATCGTTTGCGTGGCCATCAAGCGGCCCGCGTTTTGCAGCGTTTCCAAAATGACAGGCACAGCTTTCCAAATGTGCTGGCCACCGAACAGCGGGAAGTCTGCGGCGTAGGCGCCGTTGCCTTGCACAGGGTTGAGGATGTCGGTGTACTTCATGCCGTTGGCCATGCAGGAGTTGAAGTCATCCACGCCGTAAGCAGGCGAGCTGTGCACGATGCCCGTGCCGTCGCCTTCGCCCACGTAGTCGGCCAAGAACACGGGGGCCGTGCGTTGGTAGCCAGCGTCTACGTGTGACAGAGGGTGGTTGAACTCAATGAGGCCCAGCTTGTCGCCCGTGGCCGTGGCAACGACCGTGCCTTCGAGTTGCCAACGTTCCAAACATTTCTCGACCAACGAGGCTGCGCACAAGAACAACCCACGCTCGGTGTCGA
>JAIXRH010000102.1 GCA_027485285.1 Comamonadaceae bacterium
CCTGCATCGGCTCAGTTGGACCACGGCAAAGGTGCCATCAGCGTGTGGCGCGACACCCAAGAGGTGTTCACCGCCAAACTGGCCGACCTGCACCAAGTGTGGGACAGCGTGAGCTGGAAAATTTGCCAACAGCGCGACAACCCCGCGTGCGCCGATGCAGAGCACGCCGCCGCTGGCAACCCCACCGACCCTGGCATGCACGTGCATTTGCCAGCGGGCTTTAATGACGCGGTTGTCGACAACGTGGCAGCCCCTTTCATCAACGTGGCCGCCCAACCCAAAGTGGCTGTGCTGCGTGAGCAGGGCGTCAACTCACACATCGAGATGGCTTATGCGTTTGCCGAGGCTGGCTTTGATGCTTACGACGTGCACATGACCGACCTGCAAACTGGCCGCGCCCAGCTGCAAGACTTCAAGGGTTTGGTGGCCTGCGGCGGCTTCAGCTACGGCGACACCTTGGGCGCAGGCATTGGCTGGGCGCGCAGCATCACGTTCAACCCCGTGTTGTCTGAGCAGATGCAGCAGTTCTTTGCACGCCCCGACACCTTCGGTTTGGGTGTGTGCAATGGCTGCCAAATGTTTGCGGAGCTGGCCGACATCATTCCGGGCGCTGAACACTGGCCGCGCTTCACCACCAACCAAAGCGAGCGCTTTGAAGCACGTTTGAGCATGGTGGAAGTGTTGGCGTCGCCATCACTGTTCTTCGCGGGCATGGCCGGTGCGCGTTTGCCGATTGCCGTGGCGCACGGCGAAGGCTTTGCCAATTTCAGCCAACGTGGCAACGCAGCCAAAGCTTTGCCTGCGATGCGCTTTGTCGACCACCACGGCGCAGCCACTGAAGCCTATCCGTTCAATCCCAACGGCAGCGCGGGTGGTTTGACATCGGTCACCACGGCAGACGGCCGCTTCACGGCCATGATGCCGCACCCCGAGCGCGTGTTCCGTAATGTGCAGATGAGCTGGACCGACTTGGCCGCGACAGGCGGCATTGAGGCGTTCAGCCCTTGGATGCGCATGTGGCGCAATGCGCGCCAGTGGGTGGGTTGATCAACGCGTTTTGTAAAACGTGATCGGTGACTCAGCCATCTCTTTGATGCGCTGGTTGAGCACCGACTTTTTCATCTTGCCCACCACATGCATCTCACACGGCTTGCAGTCAAAGCGCAGCGTGAGTTTTTCGCTGCCGTTGATCAGCATCAGCGGCTCGGCCTTGACTGTGCCTTGCACACCCGTCACGCCCTTGGCTTGCTTGGGGCACAGGCTCATGCTGAAGCGCACGCAGTGTTTGGTGATCATCAAGCTGGCTTCGCCCAGCTCTTCGTGGCTTTCATACGCAGCCTCAATCACTTGCACGCCATGCTTGGCATAGAAGTCATGCGCTTTTTGGTTGTAGACGTTGGCCAAGTAGGTGAGCGAATCCTCGGGGTAGCTCACCGGTGGCGCCACCGCTGAGGCGCGTTGGGGGCGGACATAGGCCTTCAGACGCGCAAATTCCAACTGCGCCACAGCATCACGACGCAAAGCATTCAGCGAAGAGGCGGGCACAAACCAAGGCTGGCTAAGGTTGATTTGCAGGTTGAGCACTTCAAACACACTTGCGCCAAATTTGCTCAAGTGCTCACGCAGACTGGCATCGTTGCGCACCGCATCTTTGGCGAGTTCTTTGGGGCAGGCGAGGGCCGCGCTGGCGGTGTGGCCATCTTCATCGGTGAGTTGGAGCGCAAAGCCTTGCGGTGTTTCGGCAAACTCGACCCATGCGCCAATGCGGCGTTCGCTTGAATTCTTATCAAGGCCACGCACCCAATCCATGTCGCGATTGCGGTTGATGACCATGCCCGCGCGCAAATCACGAAAGCCCGCCATTGGGTCTTTGGGGAACAAGCGCCACACCCCTTTTTTGGGGCTGGGCTCGGCGCGGTTGATGGCCACACCCACCAGTTCTTTTTGCAAGTCGTAGTAGCACAGGCCATCGCCGTTGTGCATCACCGCCGCTTTGTTGTAGGGCTGCACGTCAAGCCAGTTGGGGCCTGTGCCCATCACTTCGCCCAGCACGATGCCTGGGTTTTTGGGCGAGTCAAAGGCGCCGATGTCTTCTTTGCGGCCTTGCACAAAGTAGTCGGTGAATTCGCGGTTGAAGTTTTGCTCAGGGTTGGGCGTGAAGTACAGCGTGGTGTTGCCACTCGATGCACGGCTGAGCGGTGGGCGCTCGGGATCGGCCGAGTATTGGCGGGTTTCAATCAGCTCGTCGATCAACACGCGGTAATGGCCGGTGATGTTTTTCACATAGGCCATGTCTTTGTAGCGGCCTTCGATTTTGAAGCTTCTCACGCCTGCATCGACCAAGGCAGCGAGGTTGTCGCTTTGGTTGTTGTCTTTCATCGAGAGCACATGTTTGTCATGTGCGATGAAGCGGCCTTCGGCGTCGGTGACGTGGTAGGGCAAACGGCAAGCTTGGCTGCAGTCGCCACGGTTGGCGCTGCGACCGGTGTGGGCGTGGCTGATGAAGCATTGTCCGCTGTAGGCCACGCACAAAGCCCCGTGCACAAAGAACTCAAGGTTGCACCGCTCAGCGTCGAGCACATCAGAAATGGCTTTGATTTGCGGCAGCGTCAACTCACGCGCCAACACAATTTGCGAGAAGCCCACGTCTTGCATGAAACGGGCTTTTTCAGGGGTGCGAATGTCAGTTTGGGTGCTGGCGTGCAACTGGATGGGCGGCAAGTCCAGCTCCAGCAACCCCATGTCTTGCACGATGAGCACGTCCGCACCCGCGTGGTAAACATCCCACGCCATTTGGCGGGCGGCTTCTAGCTCGTCGTCCCGCAAAATGGTGTTGAGGGTGATGAAAATTTTGCTGTTGAAGCGGTGCGCCTCTTTGCACAAGCGCTCGATGTCTTGCAGCGTGTTGGAAGCGCTGGCCCGCGCCCCAAACGCTGGGGCGCCGATGTACACCGCATCTGCGCCGTGGTGAATGGCGGCAATGCCGATGTCGGCATCACGTGCCGGAGCAAGCAGTTCGAGTTGGTGGTTGAGCAAAGACATGGGTGAATTATCTAGAAAAAACAAAAGCGGCCCGAGGGCCGCTGTGTGCATGGCGCAAAGGTGAAATTACTCGACCTTGGCTTTGGCGCGCAACTCTTGTTGGAAAGTGGCCATGCGCTGTTGTGTCATTTGTTGCACGATTTGTGGCTTCACATCATCCATCTTGGGCAACTGGGCTTCACGCACATCGTCCAAACGGATGATGTGGAAACCAAACTGGCTCTTCACAGGGGCAGAAACTTGGCCTTTGTTCAATGCCACCATGGCGTCCGAAAACTCTTTGACGTAGTTACCAGCTGCAGCCCAGTCAAGGTCGCCACCATTGGCACCTGAGCCTGGGTCTTTGGATTGCTTTTTGGCGATGTCTTCAAACTTGCCACCTTTTTTCAGGCTGGCGAGCACGGCATCGGCCTGTGCCTGCGTCTCGACCAAGATGTGGCGAGCACGGTACTCTTTGCCACCGTTGGCAGCCACAAACTTGTCGTATTCGGCTTGCACGTCAGCGTCAGACACCGCAGAAGTCTTTTGGAACTCCGCAAACAACTCGCGAATCAGGATGGTTTGACGGGCCAATTCGATTTGTGTTTTGTACTCGGGCGTGGCATCCAAGCCGCGCTTTTGCGCTTCTTGCATGAAGATTTCACGCGCAATGACTTCTTCTTTGATTTGGGCTTCCACATCGGGTGTGATGGGACGGCCAGAACGGGCCACTTGCTGCGCCAAGGCTTCAACGCGGGCAGTGGGCACGGCCTTGCCGTTGACGATGGCGATGTTTTGTGCGGTGGCGCTGAGGCTCAAAGTTGTCAGCACAGCGGCTGCCACAGCGGTCCAAATCATTTGTTTTTTCATGTCAGGTCTCGGGGGTTTCAATGACTTCAATGGCCAAGGCATGCAAGCCTTGGTCGATATATTGTTGCAGTGCATCATACACAAGGCGATGGCGCGAAACGCGTGATTTGCCTGTGAAGATGCCACTTTGAATGCGCACACGAAAGTGCGTGCCAAAGCCGCTGTCGTTGGCGCCCATGTGGCCTGCATGCGACGCACTTTCATCCAAGACTTCAAGAAACTCTGGGTTTAAACACGCCTGTAATCTCTCCGTCAGCGCTTGTGCGGTGATGTTCACGCTTGATCCTCTGTTTTGTCCTTGATGAAGCGGCTCATGTAGATGCCTTGGGCCACCACAAACACCAACATCAGGCCTAAACCGCCAAAGAGTTTGAAGCTCACCCAGGTGTCGGTGTCAAAGTTGTCGGCCACCCAAATATTGAGGCAACCCATGACGGCAAAGAAGCACGCCCAGCTGTGCAGCAACACACCCCACGCGTGCGCGGGCAAGGTCACCTGAGCGCCCATGAGCTTTTGAATGAAGTTGCGCTTGAACACATAGTGGCCCAGCCACAAAGCGCTGGCCATCAGCCAATACAGCACGGTGGGCTTCCATTTGATGAAGGTTTCATCTTGGGTGAGCAGGGTCGCACCACCAAACACCACGATGACGCCCAAGCTGACCCATTGCATGGGCTCCACAAAACCGTTTTTGCGCCACATGTAAGCAATTTGCAGCACCGTGGCAGCTATGGCCACCGCCGTTGCGGCCATGATGCCCCAGGTTTTGAAGGTAACAAAGAACAGGATGATGGGAAAGAAGTCGAGCAGTAATTTCATAAACGCTTTATTTGATTGGCACGAAGTCTAACGAAGCCGAGTTCATGCAGTAACGCAGGCCCGTCGGGGCGGGTCCGTCATTGAACACATGGCCCAAGTGAGCGCCGCATTGGCTACAGACGGTTTCCACGCGCACCATGCCGTGGCTGATGTCGCGGTGCTCGGCAATGGCTTCTTCACTTGCTGCTGTGTGAAAGCTTGGCCAGCCGCAGCCTGCGTCAAACTTGGTGGACGCGTCGAACAGTTTGGCGTCGCAACAGATGCAGTGGTAGCTGCCGCTCTCCCAATGGTCTTCGTATTTGCCAGTGAAGGGGCGTTCAGTGGCGGCTTTGCGCGTCACATCAAAGGCCACGGGTTCTGCGTTTTTGGCGGCGAGCAGGTCGCGCCATTCTTGTTCGGTTTTTTGGATCGTCATGAGGAGCAGCTGATTTCGATGGAAGAGGCCCATTCTGGCGCAAGGCCAGCCCACGCCTCGTGGGTGGGGTGTTCGTCAAACGGTGCTTGCAGCACGAGCAGCAGGTCTTGCACCATCGCAAAGTTGCCTGCTTTGGCTTGGCGAATGGCCAGCTCGCCCAAGTGGTTGCGCAAAATGTATTTGGGATTGGTGCGAAGCATGGCATCGCCTGTGGTTTGGCGCTTGTTTGCGCCCAAGCGTTCTAGGTAGCGCACACACCACGCATCAAACACCTCGCGGTGCATGAACAGGTCACGCACGGGTTCAAACGCATGGGTGCTGTGTGCTGACTCGCGCACCGCCATGCTCAAGCGACGCCAAAACACGGTGAAGTCCACCCGGTCTTGTTGCAGGGCTTGCAGCAGGTCTTCCACCAAAGCGCGATCGCCCTCGAGGACGCCCTGCAAACCGAGCTTGTGACGCATGCCTTGGTCCATGGCGGCAGGGAAGGCTGTCTTGAAACTTTCCAGAGCCGCCAATGCGGGGGCTTGATCGTCCATCAGCGGCATCAGGGCTTGGCCCAAGCAGAACAAATTCCAGTAGGCAATTTGCGGTTGACGCGCATAGGCGTAGCGGCCTTGGTGGTCGGAATGGTTGCAAATGTGGTTGGCATCAAAACCGTCTAAATATTGGTAGGGGCCATAGTCGAGCGTGAGGCCTAGCACGCTCATGTTGTCGGTGTTCATCACGCCGTGGCAAAAGCCCACGGCTTGCCATTGGGCCATCAAATGTGCGGTGCGCTGGGTCACTTCATGCAACAACGCGACATAGCGCTCAGGGCCTTGTTTGTCTTGCAGTGCGGGCAAGTGTGCTGTCACCACATGGTCAGCGAGGGCACGCAGTTCGTCGATTTGGCCGTTGGATGCGAAATGTTCAAAGTGGCCAAAGCGCACAAAGCTAGGCGCAACACGGGTCACCACCGCAGCGGTTTCAATGTCTTCACGGCGGACTTGGGCGGGTGAGCCCGTCACGCACAAAGCCCGTGTGGTGGGAATGCCCAAACCATGCATGGCCTCGCTGGCTAAAAACTCTCGGATGCTTGATCGCAACACGGCGCGACCATCGCCACGGCGAGAGTAGGGCGTGGGCCCTGCACCTTTGAGTTGCAGCTCTTGCAAGCCGTTGGGCGTTTGCAATGCGCCCAGATTCAGCGCACGACCATCGCCCAGCTGGCCAGCCCATTGGCCAAATTGGTGTCCGCTGTAAACACTGGCATAGGTGGGGTGGTTGGCAGTGAGTCGGTTGCCTGTGAAGAGCGCTAAAGCTTCTTGCTGTTGCCACAGGTCTGATGGCAGGCCCAGCTCAATTCGCAAAGCTTCATTGCAAGCTACCCAATGCGCAGCAGGCAGAGGCGTTGGCGCGGTGGGGGTGGCGAATGTCTCGCCAAGGTTCGCAAAGCCCGCCCCATTCATAGGCAGCCATGGCAGGTCTGCAGTTGGGAGTTCAGGGTGATGCAACATGGCTTGGATTGTCTCGGGTTATCCATAGGCTGGTTTTTTGTGGGCTTTCCACGAATCGCCACAAAGACTTGGCACAATAGATAAAAAAGCACGACCGTGCGAAAAAATCGACCGCTTTATCAAAGGAATCCAGATGAGTGCTGACTACCAAGTTCACGGCGATGTGGCTGTGATCACCCTGAACAACCCGCCCGTCAACGGCATGGGTTTAGAGACTCGCCGTGCGGTCGTGGCGGGCATTGCCCAAGCGCAAGCCAACGCCGCAGTCAAGGCGGTGGTGATCACAGGCCACGGCAAAGCGTTTTCGGGCGGTGCGGATATGCGCGAGTTCGGCTCGCCCAAAGCCTTCCAAGAGCCCAATTTGCTGAGCGTGATTTCTTGCGTGGAAAACTGCAGCAAGCCTGTGGTGGCTGCCCTGCACAGCGTGGTGATGGGCGGCGGACTTGAGTTGGCACTGGGTTGTCACTACCGCATTTGCGCGCCTGGCACCAACATCAGCATGCCTGAAGTCAAGCTGGGCCTGATCCCAGGTGCAGGTGGCACACAACGCTTGCCCCGTGCGCTGGGCGTTGAGCCTGCACTGAACATGATCGTGAGCGGAGAAGCGATCAAGAGCGACATGCTCAGCATGTTGCCTGGCCAAAAATTGTTTGACCAAATGGCCATGTCGCCCAAAAGCTTGATGGACGAGGCCTTCACCTTCGCCCGCGAGGTGGCCGATGTGCGGCCTCTGCCCAAGTTGCGGGACTTGCCTTGTAAGCACGCACAGGGCGATGCTTACTTTCAGTTCGCCCGCAACATGGTGAAAGGCATGGCCAAGGATTACCCCGCACCTCCCAAAGGCGTGGATGCGGTGGAAATGGCCACCAAAAAGAAGTTTGACGAGGGCATGCTGTTCGAGCGCGAACAGTTCATCAACCTCATGTGGACGCCCGAGAGCCGCGCCTTGCGCCACTTGTTTGGAGCACAGCGTGCGGCCAGCAAGATTGCCGATGTGCCCAGCGACACGCCGGTGCGCGACATCCAACGGGTGGCCGTCATCGGCGCGGGCACCATGGGAGGGGGCATTGCCATGAACTTTTTGAACGCAGGCATTGCGGTCAAGATGATTGAAACCAAACAAGAAGCGTTGGACCGCGGCCTCGCCACAATCACCAAAAACTACGAAGACCGCGTCAAAAAAGGCAAGCTCAAAGAAGAGAAGATGGCCGAACACCTCTCGCTGCTGAGCACCACGCTCAGTTACGACGACATCAAAGACGCGGACCTTGTGATTGAAGCCGTGTTTGAAGACATGGGCGTCAAAGAAGCGGTGTTCAAACAACTCGACGCCGTGATGAAACCCGGCGCGATTTTGGCGTCCAACACCTCCACGCTTGACCTCAACAAAATTGCCAACTTCACCAAACGTCCACAAGACGTGGTGGGCTTGCACTTCTTCAGCCCTGCCAACGTGATGAAACTGCTCGAAGTGGTGCGTGGCAAAGACACCGCCAAAGACGTGCTGGCGACAGCCATGGCCGTGGCCAAGAAAATCAAGAAAATTGCTGTGCTTTCTGGCGTGTGCGATGGCTTCATTGGCAACCGCATGATTGACCAATACGGCCGTCAAGCGGGTTTCTTGCTGGACGAAGGTTGCACGCCTGCGCAGGTGGACTGTGCGCTTGAGAAATTTGGCTGGGCCATGGGCCCGTTCCGCATGGGCGATTTGGCGGGCAACGACATCGGCTGGGCCATTCGCAAGCGCCAATACGCAGAAAACCCCACACGCCGTTACAGCAAAACAGCCGACCTGTTGTGCGAGCAAGGCCGATTTGGGCAAAAAACTGGTGCGGGCTGGTACGACTACAAGCCAGGCAAACGCGACGCCATCCCAAACAAAGACGTGGAAGCCATGATTGTCAAACACCGCGAATCGCTGGGCATCAAGCCACGCAAGATCAGCGATGAAGAAATCGTGCAACGCCTCAACTTTGCGTTGGTGAACGAAGCTGCACACATCTTGGAAGAAGGCATTGCCAGCAAAGCCAGCGACATCGACATGGTCTACATCAGCGGTTATGGCTTCCCCATCTACCGCGGTGGCCCGATGAACTACGCCAACGAATTGGGCCTCTTCAACGTGGTGCAAGCCATGCAACGCTTTGCCACCAACCCCCACGATGACGCCGAGTTTTGGAAGCCAGCACCTTTGCTCGCCAAGCTCGCCGCCGAAGGCAAGACCTTCAACTGAAACCGAATCAAGGAAAACCTATGACCCACGCTGTCATCGTCTCTACCGCCCGCACCCCGCTTGCCAAAAGCTGGAAGGGTTCTTTCAACATGACGCACGGCGCGACCTTGGGTGGTCACGTCGTCAAACACGCCATTGCACGTGCCGGCATTGAAGCCGCCGAGGTGGACGACGTCATCATGGGCTGCGCCTTGCCCGAAGGCGCCACCGGCACCAACATCGCTCGACAAATCGCACTCATGGCCGATTGCCCTGTGTCAGTGTCTGGCATGACCATCAACCGTTTTTGCTCCTCGGGTTTGCAAACCATTGCCACCGCCGCCCAACGCATCATTGCAGGCGAGGGCGATGTGTATGTGGCCGGTGGTGTGGAAAGCATCTCGTGTGTGCAACAAGAGATGAACCAACACATGCTGATGGACTTGGCGCTGAATAAAAAGAAGCCCGAGATCTACTGGAACATGCTGCAAACCGCCGAGAACGTGGCCAAGCGCTACAACATTGGCCGCGAAGCCATGGACGACTATGGTGCGCGCAGCCAACAACGCGCCTTTGCCGCGCAATCGGCGGGTTTGTTTGATGCCGAGATCGCTGCCATCACCGTGAAGGCCGGCATTGCCGACAAGGTGATGGGCCTCATGACCAAGCAAGTCACGGTCAGCAAAGACGAGGGCATCCGTGAGGGCTCGACCGTCGAAGCCTTGGCCAACCTCAAATCCGCCATGCCCGGTGGTTTGATTTCTGCCGGTAACGCCAGCCAATTTTCAGACGGTGCAGGCGCTTGCGTGGTGATGAGCGAAGAGCTGGCCGGCAAGCGTGGCCTGAAACCCTTGGGCCGCTTCCTTGGTTTTTCAGTGGCCGGTTGCGAGCCAGACGAAATGGGCATTGGTCCTGTGTACGCCATTCCCAAAGTGCTCAAGCGTTTGGGCCTGAACGTGGGTGACATTGACCTGTGGGAGCTCAACGAAGCCTTCGCCGTGCAAGTGCTGTACTGCCGCGACAAACTGGGCATCCCCGATGACCGCCTCAACGTCAACGGCGGCGCGATTGCGGTGGGCCATCCCTACGGCGTGAGCGGCCAGCGCTTGGTGGGCCACGCCCTGATTGAAGGCAAACGCCGTGGCGCCAAACGCGTGTGCGTGACCATGTGCATTGGCGGCGGCATGGGCGCAGCGGGTGTCTTCGAAGTTCTGTAACACCTCCAGGAGCACACCATGCAAGAAAGCTTTGGCGCTTACATCCCGTTTGTCGACCATCTGGGTTTTGAGCTGGTGTTCTTTGACGAAGGACAGTCCGAGCTGCGCTACACCCCCGAGCCTGAGCATATGAACTCGTTCAATGTGACGCACGGCGGGGCGGTGATGTCGCTGCTAGATGTCACGCTTGCCACGGCTGCACGCAGTGTGGACAAAGGCATGGGCGTGGTCACGATTGAGATGAAAACATCGTTCATGCAACCCGCCACAGGCACACTGACCGCAAAAGGGCGCTTGATGCATCGCACGGGCAGCATGGCGTTTACCGAAGGCACCTTGTACGACGCGGCTGGTCATGCTTGTGCGCATGCAACGGCGACTTTTAAGTACGTCAAGCGTGATGCTGCGGCGAGTGAGTTGCATGAGGTGGCTACGGACTGATAAAAGCTTATTCTGTTTTGATCAGTCGGCCTCAGCTCAGGCAAAATTGCGCGCTTTGACGAACGCGACTGACTGACAATGCAAAAAATTACCCGCCAACTGGCGGACGAAATCAAGATCTCCGAAGCACAAGTGCGCTCTGCTGTTGAGCTGCTCGATGGCGGTGCCACTGTGCCATTTATTGCCCGTTACCGCAAAGAAGTCACCGGTGGCTTGGACGACATTCAGCTGCGTGAACTAGAGGCGCGCCTGAGCTACCTGCGCGAGCTGACTGAACGCCGCACGGCGGTGATGAAAAGTATTCAAGAACAAGGCAAGCTCACGCCACAACTGCTGGCGGCCATTGAGGCTGCCCCCACCAAGCAGGAACTGGAAGATATTTACTTACCGTTCAAGCCCAAGCGCCGTACCAAGGGCATGATTGCCAGAGAAGCGGGCTTGGAGCCACTGGCCGACAAACTGTTTGCAGACCCCACGCTCAACCCCAATCTGGAAGCCGAAGCATTCATCCTGCTGAACAAAGAGGCATTGGGCAAGATTGAAGGGGCAGACTTCACCACCGTCGCCGCTGTGATGGACGGTGTGCGCGACTTGCTGAGCGAGCGCTGGGCAGAAGACGCGTCACTCGTTCAATCTTTACGCGAATGGCTTTGGGCCGAAGGCTTGTTGCGCAGCAAGCTCGCCGCTGGCAAAGACGAAAACAACCCCGATGTGGCGAAGTTTCGCGACTACTTTGATTACGACGAGCCCATTGGTCGCGTGCCCTCGCACCGTGCCTTGGCCGTGTTCCGTGGTCGTGCGCTGGAAATGTTGGATGCCAAGCTGGAGCTGCCTGAGCCGCAGGCGAGTGTCCAAGCCAAGCCCGAGACCGGCAAACCCAGCTTGGCCGAAGGCAAGATTGCTTTGCACCTCGGTTGGAGCCATTCCAGCAGGGCAGGGGACGACCTGATTCGCAAATGCGTGGCGTGGACCTGGCGCGTGAAGCTCAGCCTCTCTACCGAGCGCGACTTGTTCACACGTCTGCGTGAAGAGGCTGAGAAGGTCGCCATCAAAGTGTTTGCCGACAACCTACGCGACTTGCTGCTGGCTGCACCTGCGGGCCCGCGTGTGGTGATGGGCCTAGACCCGGGCATCCGAACCGGCGTGAAAGTGGCCGTGGTCGATGCCACAGGCAAGTTGGTGGAAACGTCCACCGTCTACCCACACGAGCCTCGCAAAGACTGGGACGGTTCGCTTTACACCTTGGCCAAGCTGGCCGAAAAACACGGCGTGAACCTGATTGCCATTGGCAACGGCACGGCCAGCCGTGAGACCGACAAACTGGCGGGCGAGCTGATCAAGCGCATGGCCGAACATGATGCATCCAAGCTCATCGACAAAGTGGTGGTCAGCGAGGCTGGCGCATCGGTGTACAGCGCCAGTGAATATGCCAGCAACGAAATGCCCGATGTGGACGTGAGCCTGCGCGGCGCGGCCAGCATTGCGCGCCGCTTGCAAGACCCCTTGGCTGAGTTGGTGAAGATTGACCCCAAATCCATCGGCGTGGGCCAGTACCAGCACGATGTGAACCAAAGCGAGCTCGCCCGCACCTTGGGGGCCGTGGTGGAAGACTGCGTGAACAAAGTGGGCGTGGACCTCAACACCGCCAGCGTACCGCTGCTCACCCGCGTGTCAGGCCTGAGCACCACCACCGCCAAAGCCGTGGTGCGTTGGCGCGAAGCGAATGGCGCATTTGCCAACCGCCAACAGTTGCTCAAGGTCACGGGCCTAGGCGCCAAGACGTTTGAGCAAAGCGCGGGCTTTTTGCGCATCCGAGGTGGCGACAACCCGCTGGACATGACCGCGGTCCACCCCGAAACCTACCCTGTGGTCGAGCGCATCATGGCGCAAACGGGCAAACCCGTGGCCGAGCTGATGGGCCGCGCTGACATGCTCAAAACCTTGCGCCCCGAGCTGTTTGCCAACGACACCGTGGGTGTGATCACCGTCAAAGACATCTTGAGCGAACTCGAAAAGCCAGGCCGCGATCCGCGTCCCGACTTCAAAGTGGCCAAACTGCAAGACGGCGTGGAAGACATCAAAGACCTGAAGGTCGACATGGTGCTTGAAGGCACAGTCAGCAACGTGGCCGCCTTTGGCGCGTTTGTCGATCTGGGCGTCCACCAAGACGGCCTGATTCACGTCAGCCAACTCAGCAACAAGTTCATCACCGACGCACGCGAAGTGGTCAAGACTGGCGACATCGTCAAAGTGAAGGTGTTAGAGGTCGACGTGGCCCGCAAACGCATCAGCTTAACCATGAAGATGGATGCACCGGCAGATCGGAAAGGTGGCCCGCATTCGGCACGATCAGACAACCGGTTTGAACACGCAGGACGTGACCACCGCCAACGCGGCGGCGCAAACCTCAGTTCAGCACCGTCGACAACAGGCTCAGCCATGGCCAGTGCGTTTGCGAAGTTACAGGGTTTGAAAAAGTAAATGCGGCACAATTCTGCGGCGCATCAGGCGCTTCTACCCATCCGCCACGAGGCGGCAGATGAGGTGCAGACAACTTTCCAAGCCTAGCGCCTCACCGCAACGATAATCAGGGCATGGAATCCGTCCCCATTTACCTCACCGCCGCACTTTACAAATTCGTCGATTTGCCTGACTTTGCCGACTTGCAAGCGCCGCTGCAGGCGTGCTGCGAGGCCCATGACGTCAAAGGCACCTTGTTGCTAGCACACGAAGGCATCAACGGCACGATTGCTGGGCCAGAGGCGGGGGTGCGCGCTGTGCTGGCTTTTTTGCATGCCGATCCGCGGTTCTCTGATCTGCCACACAAAGAATCTTGGAGCCCCAAGCCCCCTTTCACGCGCATGAAGGTGCGGCTGAAACAAGAGATCGTCACCCTGCGTGTGCCGGAGCTGGACCCCAACAAAACCGTGGGCCAATACGTCAAGCCCGCCGACTGGAACGCGCTGCTGGCCGATCCAGAGGTCATGGTGATCGACACCCGCAACGAGTACGAAGTGGCGATTGGCACTTTCAAGGGCGCGATTGACCCCAAACTTAAAAACTTTGTGCAACTGCCTGCATGGCTGGATGCGCAAGAAGCCTTGCAAGGCGAGGCTGGAAAAAAGACCAAAGTGGCCATGTTTTGCACCGGCGGTATTCGCTGCGAAAAGTCAACTGCACTGTTGAAAATGCGCGGCTTTGAGGCGGTGTATCACCTCGAAGGCGGCATCCTCAAATACTTGGAAGAAATTCCGCCAGAACAAAGCCTGTGGGAGGGCGATTGTTTTGTGTTCGACGAACGGGTGAGCGTGGGCCATGGTTTGGGCTTGGGCCACCATGAGTTGTGTCGTTCCTGCCGATGGCCATTGAGCGAGGATGACAAAAAATCAGCCCACTATGTGCTGGGCGTGAGCTGCGCGCATTGCCACGACCAGCGCACACCTGAGCAAAAGGCGCAAATGGCGGAGCGTCAGCGCCAAGTTGAACTGGCCGAGGCCAGAGGTGAACTTCATGTGGGTGCCAAGATGCCTCAGCACAACCACAACAACGCCCCCTCAAACAGCGAATAAAACAAAGGCGCGTGGCGTTACATCGCTGCCTGAAGCATCTCACGGTAGTCCTGCGCAGTTGCCAAACGCGGGTTGGTTTGATGGCAGTGGTCTGCCATGGCACCTGTGATCACGTCATCAAAGCAATCGGAGGTCACGCCCATTTCGGCCAGACCTTTGGGCAAATTCAAACGGGCATTCATGGCGGTGATGGCTTGCGCGATGGCTTCTGCGGCTTTCGCAGATGCAGCGGCTGAGGCGACGCCACCCCCCATGTCACCCAAGCCCATGGCGTAGGCCATGCGTTCCATGCGGCGTTCTTTTTGCACCGATTCAGCTGCGGCATTGAAGCGCACCACCGCTGGCAAAAACATGGCATTCAAAGTGCCGTGGTGCAAACGAGGGTTCACGCCCCCCAAGCTGTGGCTGAGGGAATGCACGCAGCCCAGACCTTTTTGAAAGGCCATCGCGCCTTGCATGGAGGCACTCATCATGTTGAGGCGTGCATCGCGGTCTTGACCATTGGCCGTTGCGCGTTCGATGTAAGCCCAGCCACGGGTGAGACCATCTAACGCAATGCCATCAGCGGGTGGGTTGAACGGGGCCGCCATGAAGGTTTCCATGCAGTGGGCAATGGCATCCATGCCGGTGGCAGCGGTCAGGGCAGGGGGCAAGCCGAGGGTCAGCTCGGGGTCGAGCAGCGCAGCTTTGGGCACCAAGTGCCACGAGTGAAACCCAAGCTTTCGGCCATCGTCCACGATGAGGATGGCCCCACGGGCCACCTCGCTGCCCGTGCCTGCGGTGGTCGGCACCGCGATGATGGGCGACACGGCTGGCGTGATGTTGGGCGAGCCGCCTTCAATGGTGGCGAAGGTTTTGAGCGCACCCGCGTGCGTCGCCAAAATGGCCACGCCTTTGGCACAGTCAATGGCGGAGCCGCCACCCAAGGCGATCAGGCCGTCGCATTGTTGGGCGTGGTATACATCCACAGCAGCCCGAATCGCGGCTTCTGTGGGGTTGGATGGGGTTTGGTCAAACACCGCTACCTGCGCAGTTCGTTGATGACCTTGCAACGCATCCAACGCTTTTTGCAAAACACCCACGGCTTTGACCCCTGGATCGGTCACGATCAGCGGGCGTTTGATGTTGGCTTTGTCGCACTCTGTGCCAAGTGTGGCGAGCACGCCAAAGTCAATTTGAATGTGGGTAAGGTAGAGAATTTGAGCCATGGCACACTATAAAACATGAGCCATCCACGTCACCCGCAAAGCCTGCTGACCCCTGCCATGCGTGATGTGCTGCATGCCATTGCCAAAACAGGCCGCCCGCCCTTGGCGCTGCTGACACCTGACCAAGCCAAGCAAGCCTATGCTTTGGGTGCTGGGGTGCTAGAAGTGAATGCGCAAAAAATGGCGCGTGACGACACGCTGCACATTCCCGCCCGAGATGGGGCGCACCTGCGCGCCAAGCTGTGGGCCGAACATGCCAAACCCCACTTGCCCGTGCTGCTGTATTTTCATGGTGGCGGCTTCACGGTGGGCAGCCCCGAAACCCACGCCTCGCTGTGCAAACACTTGGCCCATTTGGCACATTGCGCGGTGCTGTCCCTGGACTATCGGCTGGCTCCCGAACACACCTTTCCCACGGCGCACAACGATGCATTCGATGCCCTGAAATGGTTGGCCGCCAATGCCGCCAGCCTTGGCCTAGATGCCACGCGCATTGCCATTGGTGGCGACAGCGCAGGTGGCACGCTGACTGCGGCCACGGCCATTGCAGCGCGTGATGCGGGCATGGATCTGAGGCTGCAGCTCATGTTCTACCCTGGTTGTTCACCCGTCCACATGGCCTCTGCCCACACGTTTGAGAAAGGCTTCTTGCTGGACAAAGACAGCATTGAGTACTTCTACAGCCACTACATGCCCAACGGCGCAGACCGCCACGACCCACGTTTTTCGCCCCTGTTGGCCGATGTGTCGGGCGTTGCACCTGCGTGGCTAGGTTTGGCCGAGTGCGACCCGCTGGTGGACGAAGGCGTGGCCTATGCCGACCACCTGCGCTTGGGCGGCGTGGCGGTGGACTTGGAAATCTACAAAGGCGTGGTGCACAGTTTCATCCAAATGGGACGCGTGATTCCCCAAGCGCTGACGGCGCACATGGATGCGGCACGCGCTTTGCGCCAGGCATTTGGCTTGTGATACGTTGACCATGACATACCTTGAGATTGGCGATTGGGCCTTGATGCAAACTGCTGCGCAAACCGTGCGCACCGCTGTGTTTATTCAAGAGCAAGGCATTGCCCCTGAAGACGAGTGGGATGCAAACGACGATACCGCTTTGCACGCCGTGCTGTTTGATGTGAACGGTCAGCCGCTGGGCAATGCGCGTTTGTTGAAGCACTCAACGAATGTGGCCAAAGTGGGACGCATGGCCGTGTTGAAAGAGGCGCGGGGACGCGGCTTTGGCGCTCGGTTGTTACAAGCTTTGCTAGGCGAAGCTCGCCGGCTTGGCCACCGAGAAGTGCGACTGAGTGCGCAATACACGGCTGAGCCGTTCTACGCCGCGCATGGCTTTCGTATGGAAGGGGAGCCGTTTGAAGAGGTGGGCATACCGCATGTAGCAATGTCGCTAATAATGGGTGCCCCACCCAATCTGCACTGAATGAACGTGTGCTTGATTGCCTAATTTATCAGTTGCGTAATGAAGATAGCCCCC
>JAIXRH010000115.1 GCA_027485285.1 Comamonadaceae bacterium
TCATTTAAACCCGCTCAATGATCAAGGCAATGCCTTGACCCACACCAATGCACATGGTGCACAAGGCGTAGCGCCCGCCCGTGGTGTGCAAGCGGTTCATGGCCGTGGTGACCAAACGCACGCCCAACGCCAACGGCCGTGGCCATGCCCACCACACGGGGCTCGCGTCATTGGCCAACAACAAAGCACAGGCGCCGTCGTTGACGCCACTGGCATTGCCTGGGCAAGGCAGCCAAATCGTCTGTACGCACGCTGCTGAGCGCGCCGCCGTAGCGGCCAAAGGGGGTGCGGATGGCGTCGCAAATACAGGCGTGTGTCATGGCAAATCCATCAAAAAAATAGAATTACTTCAGCACACCTGCAAAGAAAGCGGTCAGTTCGTCATACCCATCCAGTGGCAACACATGCGCCACATACTGGTCGGGACGCACCACCACGATGCAACCTTTGTCACGGTTGATGCCGCGCATGTCAAAAATATCGCCCACACCCTTGTGGTCCACACAAAACACTTTGGCGTGATCTTGCAAACCCAGCTTGCCTGTTTTGGGCTTGAGCAACGAGGGCATGTGTTCGTAAGCGAGTTGATCGAAGGTTTGTTGGAAGACCGCGCGGTAGTCAATCACCGCATCAATGTCTTCACCCTTGCGTGTGTGCTTCACGATGGGTGAATCAGGGTTTGTTTCCAACCAATCCGACAGCTTGTGAATGGTCGAGCCTGGGCTAGAGCTATCGGTCTTTGCAGCAAACGCATAGATGCGCCAGCGGGCATCGGCCTGTGCCACATGGCCCAATTGCATTTGCTTGGCGTCTGACACACGCACCACAGGGGCCGAGTGGAAACGACGGCCAATCTCTTCGCCTGTGGCCAGGGCTTGGTGTGTGCTGGCTGCAAACAAGTACGAGGTGTCGTACTTCACCGCTGTGCCGCCTGTGAACTCTAAGTTGTCTTTGAACTGGCGAATGATGCGTGGCTCTTGGGTGCCATCGCGCTCGGCCTGGGTGGTGGGCGCAGACATGACGCGCGACCATTTGTGGTCGGTCTCGACCAAACGCTTGGCTTCGGTCAAACGCTCTTGGGTGTAGCTGCGCAGCAAGCTGGGGTTGGCACGGCCTTGCAGCACATGCACCAGCTTCCAGCCAAGATTGAAGGTGTCTTGCATCGACACGTTCATGCCCTGCCCTGCTTTGGGCGAATGGGTGTGGCACGCGTCGCCTGCAATGAACACGCGCGGATCGCGGTCCACGCCCTCGGGCACATCGTCAAAACGGTCGGTGATGCTGTGGCCAATGTCATAAATCGACCACCACACCACTTCTTTCACATCCATCGAATAAGGGTGGATGATGCGATTGGCTGCCGCAATCATGTCGTCTTGGGTGAACTTGCGGTGTGCGGCTTTTTCGTCGGGGCGAAGCTTGTCGAGCGCGACATACATGCGAAACACATAGCCGCCTTCACGGGGCAAAATCAATAAGTTGCCCTCGCTGGCTGATGAGATCAAACACTTCTGTCGCACATCAGGAAAATCGGTGTTGGCCAAGATGTCCATCACGCCCCAAGCTTGGTTTGCGGCATCACCCTGCAACTCCCTGCCAATCGCCTTTCGCACGGCCGAGTGCGCTCCATCACAGCCCACCACGTAGTTGGCGCGCACGGTGCGCGTGGCGCCCCAGTTCAAGCCACTGGCATCGCGCAGCGTCACGGTCACGGGGTGGTCGTCGGTGGTTTCGTCAATGGTCAGGCCCACCACTTCCCAGCTGTAGTCGGGCTCTAGGCGTGAAGGTGAGTTTTTCATCACCTCTAAAAACAACTCGTGCAAGCGTGCCTGGTTGATCAAGATGTGCGGCATCTCAGAGCTGTCGTCGGCCACGTCTTGCACGCGGCCCACGCGTTTGATGTGCTCGGGGTTTGTTGGGTCGGGCATCCAAAACGCGGTTTGATTGACCCAATACGTTTCGCGCTTGACCTTGTCGGCAAACCCAAACGCTTGAAACATTTCCATCGTGCGCGTGTTGATGCCGTCGGCCTTGCCCTTGATGATGTTGCTGGGCATGCGCTCGGTGATCATCACCTCAATCTCTGGAAACTCGGCCAACTGCGCGGCCAAGCAAAGCCCTGCTGGCCCTGTGCCCGAAATCAACACATCGACTTTTTCGGGCAAGGGTTCGTTGATGTCACGGTTGCGGCGGTTGGGTGCGGCGGGTTTGATGTCTGGGCTACCACCGCGAAATCCGTCTTTGTAAAACTGCATGTCTTGTCTCCGAAATTGAAAAAGCACTGAACTCTGAGAATAGGCAAATGATAACTATGCTTACCAATAGCCGTCAAGATGGTATGTATGATTACCATATCGGTACTTCTACGGAGACACAGGCATGGCAATGCATGACATGGCGGGGCACTTGATACGTCGCCTGCAACAGCAATCCACCCAAATCTTTGCGCAGCGCACCCAAGCCGCGGGCTATGACCTGACCTCGGTGCAATACGCCGCGCTAGACGCCATCGCCAACAACCCGCATGTCGACCAAGCCACCGTGGCCGAAATCATTGGCTACGACCGCGCCACCATTGGTGGCGTGATTGAGCGTCTAGACACCAAAGGCTGGGTGCGCCGCGTGGTGTGCGAGCAAGACCGCCGCGCACGCGAGCTATCCCTCACGGCCAAGGGCAACAAAATTTACTTGGCCCTACAGCCCATCGTGCATGCGCTGCAAGCTGACATTCTTCAGCCCTTGAGTGCGGCTGAGCAAGAGCGCTTTATTAAGCTGGCTCGGCAAGTAGTTTGGCATGACAAATCTGCTGGCGAGGCTTGAACCTTTTCAGCATGCCCCTCAACCAAACGGCATTACCTGCTTGGGGCAACAAAATAGACTCGTATTCAAAAATGTTCAAGTTTCGCCTTGATCTAGACAAAACTTAGCATGATCAATGCGCCTCATCCCAATTCAACCCCACCCCCACCTCAGCCAACAACGGCACTTTCAGCTGCGCCACTTCAGCCATCAGGCGTGGCACTTCGGTGCGCACCCATGCCACTTCTGACCCGGGCACTTCAAACACCAGTTCGTCGTGCACTTGCATGATGACTTTGGTTTGGCGTTGTTGATCGTCGATGGCTTTTTGTACGGCCACCATGCTCATCTTGATGAGGTCGGCGGCTGTGCCTTGCATGGGCGCGTTGATGGCGGCGCGTTCTGCGCCTGCGCGGCGTGGGCCGTTGGGGCTGTTGATTTCGGGCAAGTACAAGCGGCGGCCAAACACGGTTTCGACATAGCCTTGTGCTTTGGCTTGTTCGCGTGTGTCGTCCATGTAGCGTTTCACGCCCGCGAAGCGTTCAAAGTAGCGGGTGATGTAGTTCTTAGCCGCTCCGTTGTCGATGCCCAGCGCTTTGGCCAAACCAAACGCGCTCATGCCGTAGATGAGGCCAAAGTTAATGACCTTGGCATAGCGGCGCTGCTCAGTGCTGACGGCATCCACGCCCACGCCAAACACTTCGGCGGCTGTGGCGCGGTGCACGTCTAAACCGTCGTGAAAGGCTTTGACCAATGCCTCGTCACCGCTGATATGCGCCATGATGCGCAGCTCAATCTGGCTGTAGTCGGCACTGGCGATCACGCAACCCGCAGGGGCTACAAATGCTTCGCGCACTTTGCGCCCCTCTGCCGTGCGA
>JAIXRH010000083.1 GCA_027485285.1 Comamonadaceae bacterium
CTCAGGCGCTGCGCGATTTTGAGGCGGTCTACCGTGTGCGCCCAATCAAAGTGCTCGGCCACGAGTTTGGTTTTGTTGCTTTGCATGGGGCCGATGCAGTGCCACACCAGTGGGGGCTGGCAGTCTTGCAAGGCGATGATTTTGTCCACGCCTTCTTGGATGTAGTTTTCGCCAAAGTTGCGTTGGCCGCAGGCCGCAACCTGTCGAACATCGTCGGCGCTGAAGGTTTTGGAAACGGCCAACAACTGCACGCGCTCAGTGGCTTGGCCACTGGCTGCGCAGGCCGCAGCGATGCGGGCTTGAACGGCGTGAAGCTTGTCGTGCAGGAGGTGACTTGAATCGTGGTCTGGGGTACGCATGTGTGAGTACTTTAACAAGGCCCACCAGGCTTGCAGGACGTTACCTTTGTGACATGCCACGCCTCGTCCCTGCCCCTATGATTCATCGCAGTTCAACCCAACACGGAAAAAACCATGTCCAGCATCAACGCCAAAACCTACGAACCCGCCGCTTCTGCCCACGTTGCCTTCATTGGCATGGGCGTGATGGGCTATCCCATGGCCGGCCACTTGGCCAGCGCAGGCCACGCGGTGACGGTGTACAACCGCTCACCCGCCAAAGCCGAAGCTTGGGTCAAAGAGTTTGCCCACAGCAAAGCCCCCAAGAGTGCACTGACGCCACGCGAAGCCGCCAAGGGCGCGCGCATTGTGTTTTGCTGCGTGGGCAACGACGCCGATTTGCGCTCAGTGGTGTTCGGCGCTGACGGCATGTTGGCAGGCATGGAAGCAGGCACGGTGTTGGTGGACCACACCACAGCCTCAGCCGACGTGGCCCGTGAGATTTATGACGCAGCCAAAAACCTCGGCATTCACTTCATCGACGCACCTGTGTCTGGCGGTCAAGGCGGCGCACAAAACGGTTTACTGACCGTCATGTGCGGTGGCGACGCGCCCGTGTTTGAACAAGTCAAACCTGTGGCCATGGCCTTCTCTCGCGCCTTCACCCTCATGGGCGAGCCAGGCGCAGGGCAGCTGACCAAGATGGTGAACCAAATCTGTATCGCTGGCTTGGTGCAAGGCCTGAGCGAAGCCATCGCGTTTGGCCAAAAAGCGGGCCTCGACATGAACCTCGTGCTCGACGTGATTGGCAAAGGCGCTGCGCAAAGCTGGCAAATGGACAACCGTGGCAAAACCATGGTGGCCGACAAGTTTGACTTCGGCTTTGCCGTGGATTGGATGCGCAAAGATCTGGGCTTGGTGTTTGACGAAGCCAAACGCAACGGCGCGGTGTTGCCCGTGACGCAAATGGTGGACAAGTTCTACGGCGACGTGCAAGACATGGGCGGCAAGCGTTGGGACACATCCAGCCTGATCAAGCGTTTGCGTTAAATTCAATCTCCCGTTAAAAAGCCCCGCAGCGCAAGCTGGGGGGCTTTTTCTCGCTAACCGTGCTTACTTGATTGGGGTCACGACTGGCTGCTGCGGATTCACCGGTGCAGGCGCATTGAGGTTGACCGATTCTGACGAGCTGCGCTTGGGCTGAATGGCGCGTAACTCGTCTTCGGTGAGGTAGTCAAACACGCGCACCACACGTTTGACACCCCCAATACCCCGCACCACTTCGGTGGCTCGATTGGCTTCGCGTTGGGTCACACGGCCCATCAAATACACGGTGCCGCGTTCGCTCACCACTTTGAACACGTTGGCAAACACGTCTTCGGTATCCACCATCGAGGCCTTGACTTTGGCGGCCAACAACACATCGTTTGCACGGTCACTGGTGCTTGAGGCTTGGCCAATGGCGAGCTCGTTCACCACTGCACGCACGTTTTCTACGCGGCTCACCAAAGCCTCCACTTGCCGACGCACGTTGTCGTTGGACACCTCGCCCGTGATCAACACTTGGCGGTTGTAACTGGTGACGTTGATGTGCTCTTTGTTCCCAAAGTTTTCGCGCATGGCTGTGCGGCTACGCTGCTCAATCATCTCATCTTCTAGCTGAATGCCAGCCGAGCGACGGTCGGTAGCCACCATCGCGCCACCAATGACGCCACCAAACATCAAGGGTGCGGCGCATGAGGCAAGCCCCAAACACAAGACCAAGGTTGACAGCAACGAAGCTGTGGATTTGCTAAAAATATTCATTCTTTTCCTTCTGTGTCACCGAGCAACTGCGCATCCACGCCATCGCAAATGCAATGGATGGTCAACAAATGCACTTCTTGAATACGGGCGGTGCGGTCGTGTGGCACACAAACGTGCACATCGGTTTCGCGCAAGGCTTGGCTCATTTTGCCGCCGCCTTTGCCCGTGAGGGCCACGACGGTCATGTCGCGCTCATGCGCGGCTTGGATGGCGGCCAACACGTTGGGTGAGCTGCCGCTGGTCGTGATGGCCAAAAGCACGTCGCCAGACTGCCCCAAAGCGCGGACTTGTTTGGCGAAAATTTGCTCAAAACTGTAGTCGTTGGCAATGGCCGTGATGATGGAGGTATCGGTGGTGAGCGCAATGGCGCCCAATTCGGGGCGCTCACGCTCAAAACGGCCCACAAATTCGGCAGCAAAATGCTGCGCGTCTGCCGCTGATCCACCATTGCCGCAGGCCAGCACTTTGCCACCACTGGTGACGCTGGCCAGCACCGCCGACACAGCGGCGGCGATGGGTTTTGACAAGACTTGCGCGGCCTGGTACTTCAGGTCGGCAGAGTCGATGAAGTGTTGTTCAATTCGTTGCTCAAGCATGTTGCCAATGATACCTTTAAGCATCAAAAGCGGCTTTGAACCAATGCATACCGTCGCCCTCAATTGCCACCACATCAAACCGACACGGGGGCATTTGACGCAGTTTTAACAGGTAGTGCTGGGCTGCAAACACAATTCGCCGTTGCTTGACAAACGTCACGCTGGCCATGGCCCCGCCATGCTTGTTGCTGGCTCGGTTTCTCACCTCTACAAACACCAGTGTGCCATCGGCAGCGCGCATGATCAAATCTATTTCGCCGCCACCCCGCCCCGGCGTCCGATAATTGCGCTGCAACAGTTGCAAGCCCTGTGCCTGCAAGAAGTGCAATGCGCGGTCTTCAGCCGCATCCCCTTTTTGCTTGGTGGTGGATGGCAAGTGTTCTTGCCTTGGACCCTCAGGTGTGTTCACAACATCTCCTCGATGAACGTTAACTTTGATTCCGCTTTGACGGCCGCCCACGCAGCCGCAGCTTCGCAAAACCACCCCACAGGCACCTTGTATGTGGTGGCCACGCCCATTGGCAATTTGGCTGACATCAGTCTGCGTGCGCTGCATGTGTTGAGTCTTTGCGACACGCTGGCCTGTGAGGACACGCGCCACTCACAAACTTTGTTGCGTGCCTACGGCATCGACAAATCGTCCTCTCATTGGCTGGCGGTACACCAACACAACGAGGCTGAAGCTGCTGAAGAAGTCATTCGGCGTCTGCAAGCCGGCCAACGCGTGGCCTATGTGAGCGATGCGGGCACGCCTGCCGTGAGCGACCCTGGTGCGCGTTTGGCGTGGCAGGTGCAAAGCGCGGGCTTGCGTGTGATGCCCTTGCCTGGTGCAAGCAGCGTGACCGCGCTTTTGAGCGCATGTGGCACGCCCGCACATGACTCGTCGGGTTTTGTATTTTTGGGCTTTCTGCCCTCCAAGGCCACGGAGCGCAGCCATGCCATCGAGCTGCTGGGGCAAGAGCCGCGCACCCATTTGCTGCTAGAGGCGCCGCATCGCATCGAAGCGCTGGCGGCTGCGTTGGTTGTTTTGGGCGAGCGCTCAGTCACTGTGGGCCGTGAACTGACCAAGCAATTTGAAGAAATTGCCACAATGCCTGCCCAAAATTTAAGCACATGGTTGGCAGGCAATGCGCAGCGTACGCGTGGCGAGTTTGCTTTGGTGGTGCATGCGCAGGCGCAAGCGCGGTCTGAAGGTTCAGACAACGACCGTTTGCTGAAAATTTTGATGCAAGAACTGCCCCTCAAAACAGCGGTGAAAGTGGCGGCTGAAATCAGTGGCGAAGCTAAAAATGCCTTGTACGACCGCGCTTTGGAATTGAAACAAGCAGCTGCTGACTGAGAGGCTTGGTGCGGCTGGCGGGGATCGAACCCACGACCCTTGGCTTCGGAGGCCAATACTCTATCCACTGAGCTACAGCCGCACTGCAATGACTTTTGCATTGTAGGCCACCGCTATAATTTGCCCAGTTTCAAAGCTACCCATCAGGATTTAAAAAATGAGCGATCAGCACCACGAAGAAGCCCACACAGGCCCAATCAAAACACCCAAGCAGCTTTTGGTTGCTGTTTTTTATTCGTTTGTTTTACCCGTGTTCATCATCATTGGGTTGGTGGTTTATGTCACCTCCGACTACAAACCTCAAGCGGGTTCCTCTAACGATCAAGAAGCAATTGCTGCACGCATTCAAAAAGTTGGATCGGTTGAAATCAAAGATGCCAACCGCGCTGCTCGCAGCGGTGAAGAGGTTTACAAAGCGCAATGCGCAGCTTGCCACGTGGCCGGCGCTGCGGGTGCGCCTAAGTTTGGAGATGCAGGCGCCTGGGGTGCGCGTATTGCCAAAGGTTATGACACCTTGTTGACCTCGGCCCTCAAAGGCAAGGGCGCCATGGGTGCTCAAGGCGGTGGTGAATTTGAAGATTTTGAGATTGGTCGCGCGGTTGTTTTCATGACCAACGCTGCTGGCGGCAAGTTTGCTGTGCCAAAGCAACCAGAGCCCAAGTAAGTCTTCGCCTCTCAAGAAAACCGGCTTTGGCCGGTTTTTTTACGTCTTTGTTTTTTCTTGTGTTTGTTGTGGGCTACGCACGTAGCCAAAGCGGCTTGGCAACTCGCGTGTTGGCAACTCTTGTGGCACCCATAGGCCTGTTTCGATGAAGTCTGCGGCGTACACCACATCTTGCGTGTGAAGCAGCCCAAAACCCTGCTCTGTATCCAAATACAAACGGCCATGTTCATCGACGATGCAGCGCTGCATGCGTGCGGATGATCCTGTGTGAGACTGGATGGTGCCATCCGAGTGCAATCGCCACACCCAAGGCGTGGCCTCAAGCTCTACGAAAACGCGTTGCGGTCCATTTTGAAAAAACCACTGGCCTTGTTTGTCGCTGGCGTAATTGCGTCCAATGAAGTCGATCAGTTTCTCGTGTGTCAGGCGTGATCCTTTGCTTTGTGCAAATGCGCCTTGCGCTTGCGCTTGGTCATCCCGCATGTACCAATCGCCGCGTGCGTCTAACCCCAACCAACCGTAGCAGTCTGGCACGTTGGGCCACTTGGCCATGGCTTGTAAAACAATGTCATCCATGCTGCGACATCCATTCAGTGACGGCCCAAGGCATTTCTTGCAAATCGCCGGGGAAAGCACCTGAAGCGAAGCCCACATGCCCCCCCGCTTCTGGTTGCCACAACTGGACACATTCACTCACCTGACTTTGCGAAGGCAAACTGACGGCAGGAATGAATGGATCGTTGCGGGCATTGAGTACCAAGGCGGGTAGTTGTACCCGCGATAAACCTGGTTTGGCACTGGCGCGCGCCCAATAGTCATCGGTATTTTTAAATCCGTGCAGGGGCGCTGTGAACACTTGGTCAAATTCATAAAGTGTTTGAGCTGCCATCAATTTGTGTGGGTCAAACAATCCAGGAAACTGCTTGAGCTTCTCCATGGCGCGTGGTTTCATCGTGCCTAAAAACATCCGCGCATACAGCACCTTGTTGATGCCGCCATCAATGGCATTGCCGCTCGCCGTTAAATCGATGGGCGAACATACCGAGGCAACACGGTCAACAACCTGTCTGGCCGCTTGTCCCATCTCACCCGCCCAACGCATCAATGCGTTGCCGCCTAAGGAGATGCCTACTGCGTACAAGGGGCCACGATGTTGCGCTCGAAGGCGGCTCAGCATCCATCCGACTTCTTCGAAATCGCCAGAGTGATAGGCACGCGGTGCCCAATTGATTTCACCGCTGCAGCCCCGGAAATGCAGAACCGCCATCTGCCAACCACGCTTATGTGTTGCTTGTGCGAAGGCTTGGGCGTAATGGCTGGCGGATGAACCTTCTAAGCCGTGAAATAGAGCCAGCAAAGGTGCGGCTTTTGACAAGTTGTCGTCACCGCTGTGCCAGTCGACATCCACAAAGTCGCCATCAGGTGTGTTCCACCGCTGACGCGTCCATTGAGGTGCTGACCCTGTGTAGCGACGCGCCAGTTTGGCCGCATAAATCGTTTGTGCATTGCCGCCTGGCAACCACCAGGGTGCTTGGTAACTCCAAATCAATGCAAGACCTGTGGGGCTTGGTGCACCTCGGCATGCGTGGGGGCTGTGCCGGGGCTGGCATGGTGC